>NZ_CP135047.1:0-300000 GCF_039403185.1 Buchnera aphidicola (Formosaphis micheliae)
ATGTCTAAAGTAAATCAATTTGATGTAATAGTTATAGGAGGTGGACATGCTGGAATAGAAGCTTCAATGGCTTCTGCAAGAATGGGGTATAAAACATTATTATTAACTCAAAGTATAAATACTTTAGGTTTTTTATCTTGTAATCCTGCTATAGGAGGAATTGGAAAAAGTCATTTAGTGAAAGAAATTGATGCGTTAGGAGGAGTTATGGCTAAAGCTATAGATTATGCTGGTATTCAGTTTAAAATACTTAATTCAAAAAAAGGACCTGCTGTTCGATCTACTCGAGCACAAGCTGATAGAAATCTATATGCTAACGTTATTAAGTTTTTCTTAAGAAATCAAAGTAATCTTTTTTTATTAGAAGAAGAAGTATATGATTTAATTATACGTAACTATTCTATTACAGGAGTTATAACAAAAAATGAATATAAATTTTACTCTAATTCAGTAATTTTAACTGCTGGTACATTTTTAGATGGAGTGATTCATATTGGTTTTAAAAAATATACAGGTGGTCGTATTGGTCATACTTCTTCTATAATATTAGCTGAACGTTTGAGGGGTTTATCATTAAAAATGGGTAGATTAAAGACTGGTACACCACCTCGAATTGATTCACGTACTATAGATTTTTCTCATTTATTAGTGCAACATGGAGATATTCCTACTCCTGTATTTTCATTTCTTGGGCAGGAACTTTGTCATCCTAAACAAATTCCATGTCATATAACATATACTAATGAAAAAACACATCAAATTATTAATGACAATTTTCATCAAAGTCCTATTTATACACATCAGATAACAGGTATAGGACCTCGTTATTGTCCTTCTATAGAAGATAAAGTTACTCGTTTTTCTCATCGTAAATCTCATCAAATTTTTTTGGAACCTGGAGGATTAACAGGAAATGAAATATATCCAAATGGTGTATCAACAAGTTTGCCATTAAAGATACAACTTGAATTTATACATTCGATTAAAGGTTTAGAGAATTCTAAAATTATACAACCAGGATATGCTATAGAATATAATTTTTTTGATCCAAGGAATTTAAAACCTACATTAGAAAGTAAATGTATTTCGGGTTTATTTTTTGCTGGTCAAATTAACGGAACAACTGGATATGAAGAAGCTGCAGTTCAAGGATTACTAGCAGGATTAAATGCTGCTTTATATATTTCTAATAGGGAACCATGGTTTCCTTTAAGAAATCAAGCATATTTGGGTGTATTAATTGATGATTTATGTACAAAAGGTATACAAGAACCTTATCGTATGTTTACAGCAAGAGCTGAGCATAGATTATATTTAAGAGAAGATAATGCTGATTTACGTTTAACAGAAATTGGTCGAAAATTAAATTTAGTAGATGATTTAAGGTGGGCTTGTTTTTGTGAAAAATCTGTATCTATTCAAACTGAATTTAATCGATTAAATACTTTAATGATTACACCAAATTCTTTAGAAGCTTTAGAAATTAATAAAATATTATCAAAAAAATTAACAAAGTTATCTACTGGAAAAGAATTATTAAAACGTTCTGAAGTTTCTTATTTTGATCTTATAAATTTATCTTTTTTTACTCCTAGTTTATCAGATAGAACTGCTATAGAACAATTAGAAAACCAAATAAAATACGAAGGTTATATTGCTCGACAAAATCATGAAATTGAGAAACATATTCATCATGAACATACAATTTTATCAGGAATTTTAGATTATTGTGATGTAAAAGGTTTATCTAATGAAGTTATTACAAAATTAAATTTTTATAAACCTGTATCTATAGGTCAAGCATCGCGTATTGAAGGAATTACTCCAGCAGCAATTTCTATTTTATTAATTCATATTAAAAAATGCCGAATGCAATCCAATTATTAAATATGTTCTAATATAATATATTTTTTATTATGAATAAAGTTTTTTATTATTCATTATAGTTTTTGATGTGTTTAATTTATATGTTGGTACTTTGTAATATTATATGTATAATATTTTTTATTTTTTTGTTATAGATCAAATAAATGATTTTAGTATATTTTAATTAATAGAATTATAATGTTTATTTAATTTAATTTTGATTAATAATATGTATTTTAAGTAATAAAATATGTAAATATAAACAGGTATATTAATATGGTATATTTAAAAAAAATACGTTTTTTATATATAAATACAAAAACATAAATTATATAACATTTTATTACATAAATTTTGCTTCTTTAGATTAGTTGATGAAAGGTTTTTTTATAATTTTAATATTTATAGTAAAATAAATTATTATGAGTTAATTTATTGCATAATACAAAATATGGGAGTCAGTATGGCTTCGGGAGAAATATTTAATACTCAGAAATACATCACTCATCATTTAGAACATTTAAAAATAAATTTACACACTTTAAACGTTTTTAATATTAAGGATAATATGCCTGTAAATGATTTTTGGACATTGAATATAGATTCAATTTTTTTTTCTATTTTGTTAGGGGCATCTTTTTTGATATTTTTTTTTATTATGTCAAAAAAAATGACTTATAATACTGTTCCAAATAAATTACAGGTAATAGTTGAATTAGTAATAGATTTTGTAAATAATAATGTACGAGAAATGTATGGTACTAAAAATATATCATTAATAGCACCTTTGTCTTTGACGATATTTATTTGGGTTGTTTTAATGAATTTTATGGATTTATTACCGGTAGATTTATTACCTTTTATCAGTGAATATTATTTAAATTGTACTTCTTTACGTATTGTTCCATCTTCAGATATAAATATTGCTTTATCTATGTCCTTCAGTATTTTTATTTTAATTATGTTTTATAGCTGTAAATATAAAGGGATTGTTTGTTTTTTAAAAGAACTAATAATGCAACCGTTTAAAAATCCATTTTTTTTTATAATTAATTTTATATTAGAATCAATTAGTTTATTATCAAAACCTATTTCTTTAGGATTAAGATTATTTGGTAATATATATGCAGGAGAAATGATTTTTATTTTAATAGCAGGTTTATTGCCATGGTGGTCACAATGGATATTAGCTGTTCCTTGGGCTATTTTTCATATTTTGATTATTTTTCTTCAAGCATTTATTTTTATGGTATTGACTATTGTTTATTTATCAATGGCTTCTAAAAAGCATTAATTTATTTTTGATAGTTTTTTATTAGTATAATAATAGAATAGTTCGGAGATTATTATGGAAAATATAAATATGGATGCACTTTATTTGGCAGTTGCTTTGATTATTGGTTTAGCTGCAATAGGTGCAGCTATTGGTATTGGAATTCTTGGTAGTAAATTTATGGAAGGTGCATCAAGGCAACCAGATCTTATTCCTTTATTACGTACCCAGTTTTTTATTGTAATGGGATTAGTAGATGCGATTCCTATGATTGCAGTAGGTATTGGTTTGTATATATTATTTGCTATTGCTTCTTAGATATAGTTTATATTTATAAAAGACTTAATATACTATGTTAATTTTAGTAAATAATAAAAATCTTTGTATTATTAAAATAATGCAAAGATTTTAAAAATATTAAAAATATGAGGTGTAATAATTGTGAATATTAATGCAACAATATTAGGACAGGCTATTTCATTTTTTATATTTGTTTGGTTTTGTATGAAATATGTTTGGCCTCCTATCTTAAATATTATTGAAAAAAGACAGAAAGATATTATTGATAGTTTAGATTTTGTAAAAAAAGAAAGAGAAAAGTTAGCTATTGATAAAGAGATGATACAAAAAGAAATAAATAATAAAAAAGAAGAGGCTGTTAAAATTATTAATTTAGCATATAAACAACGTGATATTATTTTAGAAAAATCTAAAAAAAATGCTGAATTAGTCAGTAAAAATATTTTTTTAAAATCAAAAGTAGAAATTATTAAGCAACAACATAAAGTAAAAGAAGAACTCTATCAATATGTAGCTGAATTAGCAATAAAAATGGCAGAAAAAGTAATGAAACAATCTATAAGTAAAAATAATAATAATGATACTATTAATCAATTAATTTTAAATTTATCAGAACAGGATAAATTATCTGATGTGCAAACATTTCAATAGTAGTGTTGCTCGTGTTTATGCAATAGCTGCATTCGAATTTGCAATGGAAACAAATGAAATTAAAGCTTGGGAAAGTATGCTGACTTTTGCTGCAGTTATTTCATCTAATAAAAGTATAGAAAGTTTGTTTTCAGGTGTTTTATCTGTGAAATATACTTTGTATATATTTATGAAGTTATGTGAAAAAGAAATAAATAGTATTCCATTTAAAAATTTTATTAAAATTATGGCTGAGAATAAACGTTTGTATTTATTAAATAATGTTTTATTAGAGTTTATTAAATATAAAAATAAATTTTTTAATATTATTGAAGTTAAAATTATATCTTCTCATGAATTAACTTTAAATCAAACTAATAAGATTATCTATTTTTTAGAAAAAAAATTTAACAAAAAAATAAAATGCATATATCAAATTAATAATTCTATAATTAGTGGTTTTATTATAAAAATAGATGATGTGGTAATAAATATGTCTATTAAAGATCGCTTACAACAACTAAATAATTTTTTTAGTATTTTTTGAGAAACATAAGTATGAATTTACATTCAAGTGAAATTAGTGAATTAATTAAAAAACGAATAGCTCAATTTGAAGTGGTTAATACAGTATATAATGAAGGTATAATTGTTTCAATTAGTGATGGAATTATAAAAATTTATGGTTTGTCTGATGTCATGCAAGGAGAAATGATAGCTTTACCTAACAATGAATATGCTATAGCTTTAAATTTAGAAAAAGATACTGTCAGTGCAATTGTTTTAGGTCCATATACTCATATTACAGAGTACACTCAAGTTAAGTGTACTGGACGTGTTTTAGAAGTACCTGTAGGCAAAAATTTTTTAGGTCGTGTTGTTGATACTTTAGGTAATCCTATAGATGGAAAAGGATATATTAAACATGATTTTTTTTCGCCTATAGAAACAAAGGCACCAGGAGTAATTGATAGAGAATCGATTACTCAACCAATACAAACAGGATATAAATCTATAGATTCTATGGTCCCTATTGGTTTAGGTCAACGCGAATTAATTATTGGTGATCGACAAACTGGTAAAACTGCATTGGCAATAGATACTATTATTAATCAGAAAAATGCAAATATTCGATGTATTTATGTAGCTATTGGACAAAAAAATTCAACTGTTGTTAGTATTGTTAAAAAATTAGAAGAATATAATGCTTTAAAAAATACGATTATTGTAGTTGCTTCTGCTGCAGAGTCTGCTGCATTGCAGTATTTAGCTCCTTATTCTGGATGTACAATGGGTGAGTATTTTCGTAATAGAGGAGAAGATGCATTAATTGTGTATGATGATTTATCGAAACATGCTATTGCTTATCGACAAATATCATTATTGTTAAGACGTCCACCAGGAAGAGAAGCATTTCCAGGTGACATTTTTTATTTGCATTCCAGATTATTAGAAAGATCATCACGAGTAAATACAAAATTTGTTGAGAATTTTACTAAAGGAAAAATTATAAATAAAACAGGTTCTTTAACGGCTTTACCTATTATAGAAACTCAAGATGGAGATGTATCTGCTTTTATACCAACAAATGTTATTTCTATTACTGATGGGCAAATTTTTTTAGAATCTAATTTGTTCAATTCAGGAATTCGTCCAGCTGTAAATCCAGGGATTTCTGTATCACGCGTCGGTAGTTCAGCACAAAGCAACATAATTAAAAAATTATCTAGTGGGCTTCGTACAGCTCTAGCTCAATATAGAGAATTAGCATCTTTTTCTCAATTTGCTTCGGATTTAGACGAAATTACTAGAAAACAGTTAATATATGGAAAAAAATTAATAGAATTACTTAAGCAAAAACAATATTCACCTTTGTCTATAGCGGAACAAGCTTTATTGTTTTTTTCTGCAGATAGAGGTTTTCTTGATGATATTTTATTAGAGAAAATTGTTTTTTTTGAGGAATCTATTTTAATATATTTTAATAATAAATATATTCAGGAAATAGAAAATATTAATATTAATAAAGTATTTGATAAAAATATAGAAAATTTATTTTTATCGGTTTTACAAGAATTTAAATCTACTCAATGTTGGTAAAATATAAAATTGTACTATAAAGAGAGAAACATAATTATTTATTTTAGGATGTAAAATGGCTGCAGAGAAAGAATTAAGAATTAAAATTAATAGTATTAGTAACACTAAAAAAATTACGCAAGCTATGGAAATGATTTCTATTTCTAAAATTAACAAAATAAAAAGTAAAATAAAGTTACGAACACCTTATATAGAATCAATGAGAATAGTGATTAATCGTTTGTTACAACGTAATTTACAGTATAAACATATTTATATTGATAATGATATAGATATTAAACGTATTGGTATAATTGTAGTATCAACAGATAAAGGTTTATGTGGTAGTTTAAATATTAATTTGTTTAAAAAAATATTGAGCAAAGTTAAATATTTTAATAATCAAAACATTGTCTGTGATTTTTTTATCTTTGGTTTAAAAGGTTTTATTTTTTTTGATGCAATGAAATATAGTATTATTCATAAAGTAGTAAATATAGGTGATAAACCTAGTATATCTAAATTTAGTGATTCTATTGAATTAGTTTTAAATTTGTACAAAAAAAATGTTTTTGGTAAATTGTTTTTAGCTAGTAATCAATGTAATAGTTCTATATTGCAAACTCCAAAAATTATACAATTATTACCATTTAAAAAAATAGAAAAAAAAAAGATAGAAACGAATGAAATGTGGAATTATTTATATGAACCGGATTCTAAATCGCTTTTAAATTTAATATTTAATCGTTATATTGAATCCAAAATTTATCAAGGCGTTTTAGAAAATATAGCAAGTGAACAAACTGCACGTATGATTGCTATGAAAATGGCTACAGATAATAGTAATAATATGATAAAAGAATTAAGATTAATTTATAATAAAACGCGACAAGAAGCGATTACTAATGAATTAATTGCGATTATTACAGGAGCATCTGCAGTTTCTTTAAATTGATTATTGGTATTGAGGTTTTTAAAGATGGATGTAGGGAAAATTATTCAAATTGTTGGTCCTGTAGTGGATGTAGAATTTCCTCAGGGATCGGTTCCAAACATATATCATGCATTAATAGTAAAAAATAAGGATTTAAATTTAACATTAGAAGTACAGCAACAATTGGGGTCTGGGGTAGTACGTACCATTGCTATGGGTTCTTCAGATGGTTTAAAAAGAGGATTATCTGTTGTTAATTTAAAACATGCTATTAAAGTACCTGTAGGAAAAATTACTTTAGGTAGAATAATAGATGTATTGGGATGTCCTATAGATAATAAAGGCGTATTAGCAGCAGAGAATAATGAAAATGTAGAGTATTGGGAAATTCATAGAAAACCTCCTATTTATGAAGAACAATTAAGTTCACAAGAAATATTAGAAACAGGAATTAAAGTAATTGATTTAATGTGTCCGTTTTCAAAAGGTGGAAAAGTTGGATTATTTGGCGGAGCTGGAGTAGGAAAAACTGTTAATATGATGGAGTTAATTCGTAATATTGCTATTGAACATTCTGGTTATTCAGTTTTTACCGGAGTTGGTGAAAGAACACGTGAAGGTAGTGATTTTTACAATGAAATGAAAGAATCGAAAGTGTTGGATAAAGTATCGTTAGTTTATGGACAAATGAACGAACCTCCTGGAAATCGTTTGCGAGTAGCTTTTACTGGTTTAACTTTAGCAGAAAAATTTAGAGATGAAGGAAATGATGTGTTATTGTTTATTGATAACATATATCGTTATACATTAGCTGGAACAGAAGTATCAGCTTTACTTGGTAGAATGCCTTCTGCTGTTGGTTATCAACCTACTTTAGCTGAAGAAATGGGTACATTGCAAGAACGTATTACTTCAACTAAAAAAGGTTCTATTACTTCGATACAAGCTGTATATGTTCCAGCTGATGATTTAACTGATCCTGCTCCTGCCACAACATTTGCACATTTAGATTCTACCATTACATTAAGTCGACAAATAGCTGCTTTAGGTATATATCCTGCTGTTGATCCTCTTTATTCTACTAGTCGACATTTAGATCCTAATATTGTTGGCAATATGCATTATGATACAGCTAGATGTGTACAGTCTATATTGCAACGATATCAAGAATTGAAAGATATTATTTCAATATTAGGTATGGATGAATTATCAGAAACGGATAAAATATTAGTTTCTAGAGCTAGAAAAATACAACGTTTTTTATCTCAACCATTTTTTGTCGCAGAGGTATTTACAGGTTTTAAAGGTAAATATGTAACCTTAAAAGATACTATTTTTGGTTTTCAAGAAATAGTTAAAGGTAATTGTGATGATTTACCTGAACAAGCATTTTATATGACTGGTACTATTTTAGAAGCACGAAAAAAAGCTAAAAAAATATTAGTAAATTAAATTTTTTATGTGTTTTGGATATATAATATATATGACTTGTCAATTAAACTTAGTTAGTTTTGAAAAAAATATTTTTTCTGGTTTAGTAAAAAAAATTCATATTTCTACTCATGAGGGAGAATTAGGGATTTATCCAGGACATTCACCTTTATTAGCTCGTATTAAAATGGGTTTAATTTATTTAATGCATGATTCAGAACAGGAAGAATATATGTATATTTCAGGTGGAATATTAGAAGTCCAACCTGACATTATTACTATTTTAGCAGATGTGGTTATTTTAGCATTGGATTTAAATTTTAATTTAATTATTCAACAAAAAAAGATAGCTAAAGAAAATATTAATAAAGAAATTAGTAATGCTAAAAATGTAGTATATATTAATCAATTAAATGAGGCATTAGCTAAATTACGTGTTTGTCAAATGACAGAAAAACTAAATTTAAAATAGTATATTATTAGTATTTAGCGGCAGGTGTTTTAAAAAAATTTTTCCTGTCGCGTATTGAGATATTATTATATTTTATATATCAATGTTTTCTACTAGTAGAGCGTGTTTTTCTATAAAGTTTTTCCTTGGTTCTACAGAATCTCCCATTAGTGTAGAAAACAATTTGCTAGCAGATTGTCCATCTTTAATGGTAACTTGTAACATTCTTCTCGTCTCTGGATTCATAGTAGTATGCCACAATTGATCTGGATTCATTTCTCCTAGTCCTTTATATCTCTGAATGGATAACCCTTTTTGAGAATGTTTAATTAGTTGTTCTATAAGTGTGTCTAAGTTATTAATTAAATAAATATTATCTCCTTTTTTTACATATGCCTCTTGTTTTTTTAATCGTGATATATAAACATGTAATTTACATATGTTTTGATATTCTTTACTTTTAAAGAAAGTATCGTCTAGGGTGTAGTTTTTAGTTAATGTATATTTTATTTCTTGAATAATTGGTATAAATAATTGATGATTGAGATCATTATAAATATAAGAAGTATATATACAATGATTTTTTTCTTTTTTATTTAAATCATATGTTAATTCATTTAGCCATTTTTTTACTTTTATATAATCATTTAAATAGTATAAAGGAGGTTGATAAATTAATTCTTTTAATATTGTTAAAGAATATTTTTCTTTTAAATTATATATTATTTTCTGTATGTTATTATATTTTTTTATTATTTTTTTTAAGTAATGTTCTTTAATAGAGTTTTCTTTCTTATCTTTTGTTTGTAAAGAAGTTCCTTCTAATGCTATTTTAAGTTGATATTTTTTCATGGATTCATCATCTTTAATGTAATGTTCTTTTTTTCCTTTTTTAATTTTGTATAATGGTGGTTGGGCTATGTAAAGGTGACCCTTTTCAATAATTTCTGGAATTTGTCGGTAAAAAAAAGTTAATAATAATGTTCGAATATGTGAACCATCAATGTCAGCATCTGTCATAATTATTATACTATGATATCTTAATTTATCTAAATTAAATTCGTTTTTACCTATACCGCAACCTAAAGCTGTAATTAAAGTAGCAATTTCTTGAGAAGATAACATTTTTTCAAAACTAGATTTTTCTACATTTAATATTTTTCCTTTTAATGGAAGAATAGCTTGGTTTTTTCTATTTCTACCTTGTTTAGCAGAACCACCTGCAGAATCTCCTTCAACTAAGTAAATTTCAGATAATGTAGGATTTTTTTCTTGACAATCGGAAAGTTTACCAGGTAATCCATTAATATCTAAAGTTCCTTTTTTTCTAGTAATTTCTCGTGCTTTTCTGGCTGCATCTCTGACTCGAGTAGCATTAATAATTTTATTTACAATGTTTTTAGCATCTTGTGGGTTTTCTAAGAGATACTCAAATAAATATTCATTCATTAATGATTCTACTATTGGTTTAACTTCAGAAGATACTAATTTTTCTTTTGTTTGAGAAGAAAATTTAGGATCTGAAATTTTAACTGAAATAATAGCAGTTAATCCTTCACGGGCATCATCTCCTGTAGCTATAATTTTTGTTTTTTTGTTATTATAACCTTCTCTGTCTATATAATTATTTAATGTACGTGTCATAGCAGTTCTAAAACCTATTAAATGAGTTCCTCCGTCTTGTTGAGATATATTATTAGTAAAACAATGTATGTTTTCTTGAAAAGAATTATTCCATTGCATAGCTATTTCTACTGATACGTTGTTTTTTATAGAAGAAAAATGGAATATATTTACATGGATTGGTGTTTTATTTTTACTTAAAAATATTATAAATTCTTTTATACCACCTTGGTAATGATAGTAGTCATGTATATTTTTTTTTATATCTTTTAAATGAATTGTAATACCTGGATTAAGAAAAGATAATTCACGTAATCTATCAGATAAAATATCATATTTAAAACTAGTAATATTAGTAAATATTTTGGGACTGGGCCAAAATCTTATTTTTGTTCCAGTTAATATAGTTTTTCCTATAATAGAAAGATTATTTTGAGGAGCACCATTATGATATAATTGTTGGTATATTTTTTTATTTCTATAAATTTGTAATTCTAATTTTTCAGAGAGAGCATTGACAACAGATATTCCTACTCCATGTAAACCTCCAGATATTTTGTAAGAATCATTATCGAATTTTCCGCCAGCATGAAGTACTGTCATAATTACTTCAGCTGCAGATATACCTGCATCTGGATGGATATCTACTGGAATTCCTCTACCATTATCTTGAATAGAAATTGAATGATCATTATTAATAGTTACAAAAATTTCTGTACAGTATCCTGCTAGAGCTTCATCAATAGCATTATCTACTACTTCAAATACCATATGATGTAGACCTGACCCATTATCTGTATTCCCAATATACATACTTGGACGTTTTTTTACAGCATCTAAACCTTTTAAAATTTTTATACTAGATGAATTATAAGAATGAGACATAATACCTCTATTTTTTATGTATTAGTGATAAGATAGTATTTTATTTGTTATATATTAAAAATATAAAAATTTTATAAAAATATAACTTATAATATTAAATTAAATTATTTTAAATTTATTTTAAAAAATAAAAAATATTTTTATGAATAAATCTGTGTTTTTAATATTTTTTTTAGATTTAAAATTCTTCTATTACTATATACTGCTTTATATGATTTGGTTTAATATAATAGTTATTGTTGTTTAGAGATGTAATGGCATTATTATGTAAAAAACTGAAGAATGTTCATTATCTGTAAGTTGTAATTTGGAAGCACATTTTTGTATGAAAAAAATAATATTTTTACTTTTTAATACGTTTAATACATCTAAAATGTAGTTTACGTTAATATTCATTTCAAAATTTATTTTTTTAGAAAAAATTAAAGGAATAATTTCTTTTGCTTCTTCTTCATTCTGATTACTACTACTAATTTCCAATTGGTTGTTATTTAAATACAAGTGTACTCCTTTAAATTGTTCATGAGATAAAACAGAAACTCTCAGTAAAGATGCTTTAAATAGAAGTAAATCAATTTCAATAATTTTTATTGGATTATTAAGTAAGACTTGTTTGTAATTTGGATAATTTCCTGAAATTAATTTAGAAGTAAATATTACGTTTTCTAAATGTATTTGAATATTATTTTCTCCTATAAATACTTTTGATAAAGATTGATTATTTCCTAATAAACGAGCTAATTCTATTATGCTTTTTTTTGGTATAATAATTGCACAATAAAGAATATAAGTATTGATTGATATCGTACATATTGCCATACGATATCCGTCAGTAGTAATAGTTCTAATATTATTTTTTTGAATTTCTAATAACATACCATTGAGATAATAACGTACATCTTGATTAGCTATTGCAAAATGAGTTGAATTAATCATATTTTTTAATACATTTTGAGAAATAGAGAATTTATTAGTGCTTTTAAAATTACGTAAATTGGGAAAAATATTTGAATTTAAAGTAATTAAAGAAAAAAAACTATTTTCTGAAATAATATTTATTTTATTTTCATATTTTTTTATTTCTAACATAGAATTGTTTGGAATATTTCGGCAAATATCTAATAATTTTTTACCTGAAACTAAACCACTTCCTGAATTGTATGTATAATGTACTGGAACTGTGATAATAATCTCGATTTCTAAATTACAACTAGTTAGAAATAACGTATTATCTTTAATGTTTAATAATACATTTTCTAAAATAGGATATGATTGATTTTTAACAAATAATGGACTGATTTTTTGTAGAGCAGTAAATAAATTATTTCTTGTTATAGTAAATTTCATATTATTATAGTGATAATTTTTGAATTAAATGTAAAAAGTCTTCTTTAATGTTATGATTTTCCTGGCATAATTGTTTAATTTTTTTACAAGCATGTAATACTGTAGTATGATCTCTTCCTCCAAAAGCATCTCCGATTTCTGGTAAGCTATAATTAGTTAGTTTTTTTGAAATAGCCATTGCAATTTGTCTTGGTCGTGTAATAGAACGAGAACGACTTTTTGATAATAGATCAGATACTTTTATTTTATAATATTCAGCAACGTTTTTTTGTATATTTTCTATAGTTGTTAATTTATTTTGTAATATAAATAAATCTCTTAATGTTTCTTGTACAAAATCGATAGTGATTATTTTATTGGTAAATTTTGCGCTTGCTACTATACGATTCAATGCTCCTTCTAGTTCACGTACATTTGATCTTAATCTTTTTGCTATAAAAAAAGCAACTTCATTAGATAATTTAATATTATTTTCTTTTGATTTATTTATTAAGATATCTATTCTAGTCTTTAATTCAGGAGGGGTTATGGAAACAGTTATTCCCCAGCTAAATCTTGATTTTAATCGATCTTCAATTCCGTTAATTTCTTTTGGATAACGATCAGACGTAAGTATAATTTGTTGATTACCCTCAATAAGACAGTTAAAAGTATGAAAAAGTTCTTCTTGAGATCTTTCTTTATTCGCAAAAAATTGAATATCATCAATTAATAAAACGTTTACTGTTCGATAATATTGTTTGAATTTTTCCATATTATTATTTTTTAATGCCTTGACCATATCTTGCACAAAACGTTCTGAATGTATATAAATAATTTTTTTGTTAAATTGGTTAACAATCATATAGTTACCTACAGCATGTAGTAAATGTGTTTTTCCTAAACCTGTTTTACTATATAAAAATAATGGATTATATGAATTTCCTGGGTTATCAGCTACCTGACATGTAAGTGCACGAGCTAATTTGTTTGATTTTCCTTCTACGAAATTAGAAAAATTATATTTTTTATTAATATGTGAATTATAAGAAGATGTTTTTGAGATTGATAAAATGTCCCATTTGGATGCATTTATAGTAGTATATTGATGATTACAATTAATTAATTTTTTGATATTTTTTTCTTGATGATCTTTTTTTATTTTAAATATTAATAAAGGTGTGTTTTTTCCACAAAAATGATGGAGTAGTTTATTAAAGTGTTTTAAATATTTATCTTGTACCCAGTCTAAAATAAAACAATTAGGAGCTGATAATTCTAACACATTATTATATAATTTAGCTTTTAAAGGACGTATCCACATGCTAAATTCTGTTGGTGGAAGAATGTTCTGTAAGTAAGTAAGACACTTTTTCCAAATCGAAAGAGACACGGTTAACTCCACACGAATAAATAATTAGTAAAAAATAAAATTATCTAACATAATGAAATGATCTATGTTTGATTCATATATAAGTTATTTTCTTAAAATTTTTATGCGTGTTATGAATTTTAAATATTTTTATACATAAAATTAATAATTATAGTATTAATAGTATACTTTATAGGTTATGTGTTTTCATTGTTTATCCAGAGGGATATTTTGATATGAGTGTTTTTATTTGTTCTATTTTTTTTATATGTTTTGATATCAGATAAAAATAAAATATATTTTTTATATATTTTTATATCAAACAATAATACAAATTTTTTATATGATATAAATATATATAATAAGTTTATTATAAAGTTTGTTGACTCTATAATATGAAATTATTATGCTTGTTACAATAATAAAAAATAGTAGTTTCTTATTTTATAAAAATTATAAAAATTAATTCAATAAGGTAATAATTATTATGAAACGAACTTTTCAACCGTCTATTTTAAAGAGAAATCGTTCTCATGGATTTCGGGTTCGTATGTCTACGAAAAATGGTCGCCATATTTTAGCACGTAGACGTGCTAAATTTAGAACATTATTAACTGTTTCTTCTAAATAAATAATAATGAATAAAATATGTTTATTTTTTTTTACAGAAGAGTTTCGTTTATCTAAAGCAGTTCATTTTAATTTTGTATTTACAAAACCGTTTAGAGTAAAAATATCAGAAATTATTCTTTTGGGTAGATATAATTCATTAAAAAATTCACGTATAGGTATCAGTATTTCTAAAAAGAATATTAAATATGCCCATGAAAGAAATCGATTAAAGAGAGTGATTCGAGAAACTTTTCGTGTATCTAAATGTAGAATGATAGGGATTGATTTTATTATTATAGTAACAAAAAATGCTGTTAAAATAAATAGTTCTATATTTAGAGAAAAACTAAATAGATTATGGTTAAATGTTTTTAAAAAAAAAATATTTTATCAATAATTATTTTTTTATAAATTTATATTATTTAAATAATCTTTTTTAAATTATTTTAAAGTTTATTATTTAAATTTTTAAAAAATATTTTTATTATATTAAGATATTTTATTGTAAATAAAAAATTATTTTTTTAATAAAACGAGGATATTGCAATGTTGTTTTTTTTATTTTTATAAAACAGTATTGTATTAGAATAATGAAATACAGAAGAGAATATAAATAATGTATTTATGGCGTAATTTTTTATTTTTTTTTTTAATTATTTCTTTTTTATTATGTCAGATTTTTCAATTAGCATGTGCTGAAAATGTCACTCAATTGCATTTTAAACAAAATCAGTTTAGTAAATTAAGTATTAATACACAAAATAATAAAAAAATTTTTATTAAAACCGACACCATGTTATTAAAGATTAATAAACATGGGGGAGATATAGAAGAAGCATATTTATTAACTTATAAAGATAAATTAAATTCTATAAAACCTTTTCGATTGTTGCAGACTTCATCTGATTTTTCTTATCAAGCACAAAGTGGTATTACTGGAATAAATAGTTCAGATAACTCCAGATATGAAATAAAACCGTGGTTTACTAGTGCTAAATCTTATTTTCAATTAAAAAATGGTCAAAATGAATTACGTGTACCAATGTTATGGATCGATCAATATGGAGTAATTTATAAAAAAACTTTCATACTAACACCTGGTTCATATGTTGTCAAAGTCGAATATTTAATACAAAATAAATCTAATAAAATATTAAATTTATCTATGTTTGGACAATTGAAGCAAACTGTTAAGTTGCCTAAAAATAGAGATGTGCATAATAATAATTTTTTAATACAAAATTTTAGAGGAGCAGCATGTTCAACAGAATACAGTAAATATGAGAAGTACAAATTTAATGATATATTAAATCATAAAAACGTTTATACTAAAACAAAAAATGGTTGGGTAGCAATGTTACAACAATATTTTGTTACAGCTTGGATTCCTTGTTCTGAAGGAGATAATATAATATATACATCTAATTTAGGAAATGGTGTTGCTGCTATTGGGTATAAATCTCATTCATTTCGTGTAATGCCTGAAAAAAAATATAAAATATCATCTAAGTTATGGATTGGTCCAGCAATACAAGAAAGTATGTCTGTACTAGCACCTAATCTTGATTTAACTGTAGATTATGGATTTTTATGGTTTCTTTCTCAGCCGTTATTTAAATTATTAAGATATTTTAATAATATTTTACATAATTGGGGAGTGGCAATTATTTTAATTACTTTAGTAATGCGAATAATTATGTATCCATTTACAAAATCTCAATATATTTCTATGGTTAAAATACGATCTTTACAACCTCAAATTAATGATTTAAAAGTAAAATTTGCAGATAATAAAACAAAGTTAAGTCAAGAAATTATGTCGTTATATAAAAGAGAACATATTAATCCTTTTAGTGGTTTTTTTTCCTTACTTATTCAAATGCCAATTTTTTTAGCATTATATTATATGTTGATAGGTTCTATAGAATTACGTCATGCTCCTTTCGTTTTATGGATAACAGATTTATCTGCTCAAGATCCTTTTTATGTTTTACCTATAATTACGGGTATAACTATGTTTTATATTCAAAGGATGTCTCCTAGCACGATATCTGATCCGGTTCAACGAAATATTGTTAATTTTATTCCTATTTTGTTTTCTTTGTTTTTTCTGTGGTTTCCTTCTGGATTAGTTTTGTATTATATTGTGAGTAATATTGTAACTATTTTCCAACAAAAAATTATTTGTTCTAAATTGAAAAAAGTAGATTGAACATAATCTATAAAATTTTTATATAAAATTTTTTTGTATAAATAATATTATTTAAATGTATTACATGATGTAGAAAGGTTTTATAGAAAATTTATGAATGATCAATTAAAAGATACGATTGTTGCACAAATTACTCCTCAAGGAAGAGGTGCTGTGGGTATTGTTAGAGTATCTGGTGTGAAATCTTCAAATGTAGCTAAAGAAATATTAGGGAAGGTACCAATACCTAGATATATTCATTATGCATCTTTTTTGGATAGTAAAAAAAACATTATTGATAAAGGTATTGCATTATGGTTTCCAGGACCAAATTCTTATACTGGAGAGGATGTATTAGAATTACAAGGACACGGTAATCCAATTATTTTAGATGTTTTAGTTAAAAGTATTATTTCTATTAAGGATATACGGATAGCTAAACCAGGTGAATTTTCTGAACGTGCTTTTTTGAATGGAAAATTAGATTTAATTCAAGCGGAATCTGTTATTGATTTAATAAACGCTACATCACAATATACAGTAAAATTATCTTTAGAATCATTACAGGGATTATTTTCTTTACGTATTAAGAAATTAATGGATAGTATTAAAAATATTCGAATAAAATTAGAAGTTTCTATTAATTTTCCGGAAGAAAACATAAAAATTGATTTATTTCAACTAATTCCTATAACATTAAAAAATATTATATCTGATATAAATAAAGTTTTAGATTCAGCAAATAAAGGTTATATTTTTAGAGAAGGAACTAAAGTTGTTATTGCAGGACCAACTAATGCAGGAAAATCAACTTTATTTAATTTTTTAACTGGTATTGATGCAGCTATTGTTACTGACATTCACGGAACTACAAGAGATTTATTAAGAGAATCTGTAAACATTAATGGAATGCGATTTGATTTAGTTGATACTGCAGGTTTACGTGAAACAAGTGATAAAATAGAAAATATTGGAATTCAAAGGGCTTATCAAGAAATCGAATTAGCAGAACATATATTATTTGTGGTAGACAATACTTGTAATCAATTTGAATTATCAAAAATATATAATAACTTTTTAAGTTCTATTAAAAATAAATCAAAAGTTGTTATTATTTTAAATAAAATAGATCTTACTTTAGAATCAGCAAGTATTAAAATAATAAGTGGATTAACATTTATTTCACTTTCTGCATATACTGGGGATGGAATAAATATCTTATATCGATATTTACAGAAAAAAGATATAGGTATGTATGAAAATACTGAAAGTGTTTTATTAGCTAGAAGACGTCATTTAGATTTATTAAATAAGACTTTAAATCAAATTTTAATTAGTTTAAATAATTGGTCTAACACAAATGATGTTTGTGTATTAGCTGAAGATTTAAGATGTGCTCAAAATTATTTAGGAAGCGTATTGGGTTGTGTGACTACAGAAGATATATTAAATAATATTTTTTCTGAATTTTGTATTGGAAAGTAAGTTATAATAATTTTTTTTTATACATAAGTGATTTTTTTAAATTTGCCCGAAGGCGGAATTGAACCGCCGACACGGGGATTTTCAGTCCCCTGCTCTACCGACTGAGCTATTCGGGCATTTTTTTATTAAATCATTAAATGAAAAGTAATGTCAATGATTTTATTGTATAAATTTATTTTTAATTGAGTATAGTGATAATAGATAATATTGTATGTTACATTTGATTTATTTTTTTTATTTTATATTTTTTTGTTTTTTGTAAATTTATATATTATTTTTTAAAAATAAATTATATACCCCTTGAAAGTTTTTACATAAATCCATATATATTAATTTAAGGATATATATTATAATATGTGATATTTAATCATATTGATTATAGTAATTTTAATAGGAAAGTTTATATGAAAATTAGACCATTACACGATAGAGTTATTATTAAACGTAAAGAAGTAGAAGCTAGATCTGCTGGAGGTATTGTACTTACAGGTTCTGCAGCAGGAAAATCTACCAGAGGAGTAGTAACAGCAGTTGGTAACGGAAGAGTATTAGATAATGGTGAATTAAAAAAATTAGATGTGAAGATTGGTGATACAATTATTTTTAACGAAGGGTATGGCGCAAAAGTTGAAAAAATAGATAATGAAGAATTTTTAATTTTGACTGAAAGTGATATTTTAGCAGTTATTGAAGATTAGATTTTAGGTTTTTTACACTATAATTTAATGAAATTTATTTAAGGAAATATAAAAATGGCAGCTAAAGATGTAAAATTTGGTAATGAAGCACGTATTAAAATGCTTCGCGGAGTTAATGTATTAGCAGATGCAGTGAAAGTTACTTTGGGGCCAAAAGGTCGTAATGTAGTATTAGATAAATCTTTTGGAGCTCCAAGTATTACTAAAGACGGTGTATCAGTTGCTCGTGAAATTGAATTAGAAGATAAATTTGAAAACATGGGTGCTCAAATGGTAAAAGAAGTTGCATCAAAAGCAAATGATGTAGCTGGAGATGGTACTACAACTGCAACTTTATTAGCACAAGCTATTGTTAATGAAGGATTGAAAGCAGTAGCTGCTGGCATGAATCCTATGGATTTAAAAAGAGGTATTGATAAAGCAGTAATTTGTGCAGTTGATGAATTAAAGAAATTATCTGTTCCATGTTCTGATTCTAAAGCTATTACACAAGTAGGCACAATTTCTGCTAATGCAGATGAAAAAGTTGGGGCTTTGATTTCTGATGCAATGGAAAAAGTAGGAAATGATGGTGTAATTACTGTAGAAGAAGGTACAGGTTTAGAAAATGAATTAGAAGTTGTAAAAGGAATGCAATTTGATAGAGGGTATTTATCTCCATATTTTATTAATAAGTCTGAAACAGGTGTAATAGAGTTAGAAAATCCTTATGTTTTAATGGCTGACAAAAAAATTTCTAATATTCGTGAATTATTACCTTTACTTGAATCCGTAGCTAAATCTAGTAAACCATTATTAATTATTTCAGAAGATTTAGAAGGTGAAGCATTAGCTACTTTAGTGGTTAATTCCATGAGAGGTATTGTAAAAGTAGCAGCTGTTAAAGCGCCAGGGTTTGGTGATAGACGTAAAGCAATGTTACAAGATATAGCAATATTAACTGGTGGAACAGTAATTTCTGAAGAATTAGCAATGGAATTAGAAAAGTCTACTTTAGAAGATTTAGGACAAGCTAAAAGAGTTGTTATTAATAAAGATACGACTACTATTATTGGCGGTATGGGTGAAAAATATTCTATTCAAAATAGAATTTCTCAAATACGTCAGGAAATTCAAGAAACTACTTCTGATTATGATAAAGAAAAATTAAACGAAAGATTAGCTAAATTGTCAGGTGGGGTAGCGGTATTAAAAGTAGGTGCAGCTACAGAAGTAGAGATGAAAGAGAAAAAAGCACGTGTTGAAGATGCTTTACATGCTACACGAGCTGCTGTTGAAGAAGGTGTTGTACCAGGTGGTGGTGTTGCTTTAGTTCGTGTTGCACAAAAAATTTCGAATATGTTAGGTCAAAACGAAGATCAAAATGTGGGTATACGAGTAGCTCTTCGTGCAATGGAAACTCCTTTACGTCAAATAGTTTCTAATTCAGGTGAAGAACCATCTGTAGTAACTAATAATGTAAAAGATGGACGAGGAAATTATGGATATAATGCTGCTACTGATGAATATGGGGATATGATAGATTTTGGAATATTAGATCCTACTAAAGTAACACGGTCTGCATTACAATATGCTTCTTCTGTAGCTGGTTTAATGATTACAACAGAATGTATGGTAACAGATTTACCAAAAGAAGAAAAATCTGATATTAGTAGTTCATCACCTGCTGGTGGTATGGGTGGTGGTATGGGTGGTATGATGTAGTAGTAAGTAGAGTTTTTATAAGAATTTAATTTCTCTCCTATACACTACTAATAATGTATTAGGAGGGAAATATTTATTATTATTATTATTTTGTTCTAGAAAACTAAGTTAATATGATAATTAATTCAATTAATAATTTGAAATCGGGTTTAAAAGTAACTTTCAAAGGGGAACCTTTTTTAGTATTGTCAAATGAATTTGTTAAGCCTGGTAAAGGACAGGCATTTTCTAGAGTAACATTACGAAATCTATTAACTAACAAATTAATTGATAAAACTTTTCGATCTACTGACTTATTAGAAGAAGCAAATATAATAGATGTTAATTTGTTATATTTATATAAAGATAACAGACAATATATTTTTATGAATGAAAAGTGTTTTGAATATATAGCAGTAGATAGAAAAATTTTAGGAAGTAACGTGAAATGGTTACTTGAACAAACTCATTATGTTGTAACTTTATGGAATAATAATCCTATTTCAGTATGTTTTAATAATTTTATATCATTAAAAGTAGTATCATTGAATGTATTGGTTACAGGCGATAGAATTCATAAAAGTTATCAATTAGCTACTTTATCTACAGGAGTTATTGTTAAAGTTCCATTATTTATTAAAGTAAATAATGTTGTTAAAATAGATATCAGATCTGGTGAATATATTTCACGAATTCAATAATATGATATTATTTTAATATATTCAAAAGAAAAATTTTATATAATTTTTTATATTATTTAATATTCATTACCTTTAATATATTTTCTATAACTATTCCATTCAAATGTTAGCCATAAACTATTACCTAATCTCATTCTATCTATAACTCTTTCTCCTAATAATGACTTCATTCCTAAATGATCAAGATTAGATAACATTCCTGTTGATCGTTTAGAAGATGATCTTCTATCAACAATTTGGTTAATAATGACTTTTTCGTAACGGGATTCAGTTTGCATACCGATTTCATCTATCATTAGTAAATCAACGTTACTTAAATTATGTAACAGATTTTCTTCTGTTATATTGTTAGTTCCATTAAAAGTATTTTTCATGTTTGACATTAGATCCGCAACTGTAACGATTAATACATTTTTTCCATTTAAAATAAGATGATTACCTATTGCTGAAGCCAAATGATTTTTTCCTGTTCCAGGACGACCGGAAAATATAAAACTAGCAATATTTTCGTTAAATTCTTCAGCATATTTTCTTGCAGCTGATACTACTTTTTGGTGACCTTCATGTTGAAT
The DNA here is from genome assembly GCF_039403185.1 of Buchnera aphidicola (Formosaphis micheliae). Classification (NCBI taxonomy): domain Bacteria; kingdom Pseudomonadati; phylum Pseudomonadota; class Gammaproteobacteria; order Enterobacterales; family Erwiniaceae; genus Buchnera; species Buchnera aphidicola. The sequence goes on from NZ_CP135047.1 coordinate 22,113, forward strand.
ATGGTAATTATCAAATGAACAATTCATATATAATTCTCGAATACCAGATCGACCAAGAATTTTTTGCATTTTCATTGCTCGGTTTTGTCTTAATATTGCTTGGGAAGATAAAATTCCTTCTTCTTGATTCCAAGCTAGTAAATCTTCATCATTATTAAATTTAGGTTTAATATGATTAGGCATAATTCGTTGCAGACGTTTAAAAAAAATAGAGTAATTTTTCATTATTGTCCTCTAAATCCTTCTGGAATATTTATATCTGGTTGAGGTAGATCATTAATATCTCTTTTTTTATATTTTAAATTTAAAGTTCTGCTTTGTTGTATACTTCTGGCTAACTTTTGTTGCCATTGTATATGATAAAAAAATCTTCCTTCCGCTTGCCAGTAAGATATAAAAAGTGCTAGTTCAGCATGTGTAATTGGTTCATGGAGAATTATCCCCCAGATAGCAGCTTGTTTTAAGAAATCAACGTCAGGTTTCCATTCTTTATACATAATAAATTTACCTATAGGAATTTTTTCTAGAAATTTATTTTCTTTTATATTATGTTTTATTTGTTCTTGTTTTTTTTCTTGAAATAGATGGTTTATAGAAAATAATTTATTTAGTAAAGTAGGAGTAACAGCATACATAATGGGAATATTATTTTTAAATACGGCTAGCGCACCTTCTTTAGCTGAATTTAAAGCAGTTATAGGATCTTTTTTAAAATTTTTTAAAGTAATTGTTGTAGGTACTAATATTTTTGTAGACATAGGTGTAAATCTTATTTACAGTATTATGAGTTTATATAAGTGAAATTATTGATTTGTGCTATTGTAATTTATACAATTACTTTGTTTGTCTATAATTTCAAGTTAAGTTGTATAATGAAAATATTTTTTTTTAATATTATATATATATTGTTTATAATGTATACTTATTATTTTTATTAAGTTCTATAAAATAATTTGTTTTTTTAATATAAATTGAGTAATTTACTAATCCAGTTGTTTTATTTTTATATAAAAACCAACTTTTTGGTGTTTTTATATTATTTTGATATTTACTGCATTCTATATAAATCCATGAATTATTTTTTAACCACATGTTATTTTCTAGTAGAAAAATAATTTTTTCTAATATATTACTATAAAAAGGAGGATCAAGGAAGATAATATCATAATTTGTTTTTTTTTTTTTTAACCATGATATAGTGTTAGTATGAATTGTTTTAATTTCTATTATATTAAATTTTTTTATTGTTTTTTTGATGTTGTTTATTATTTTTTTATTAATTTCTAGCAATGTAACTTTTTTTGCTCCACGAGATATTGATTCAATAGATAATGCTCCACTACCAGAAAAACAATCGAGACAGTAAGCATTTATGATTTTTTTATTAAGCCAATTAAATAATGTTTCTCTAATTTGATTTGTAGTTGGTTTTAATTTTTTTTGATATAATATTGGTATTTTTCTTCGTTTTAATTTCCCTGCAATAATGTAAATATTGTTATTTTTTTTCATAATTTTTTATAAATCAATGAGTTTATTATTTTTTATAGTATACATAACTAATAGTGAATATAGGTAATTTAATTTTATATATATAGGAAGGTTAACATGAAGAAAAATATTTTTTTTAGTTGGTTTTCTAGGATAAAAAATAAAAATAAGAAAATTTTAGAAGACAATCCAAAAAAAATAATTTCAGTCAATAATATTTCTAATGAAATTATAAAAAAAAATAATAATCATAAATTTGATAAAATTATTTCTAATGCAATAGACACTAGTATTGTTAAAGATATAACAAAAAATTCGAAAAATGATTGTAAAGATTTATCAATAGATAATAATAGTAATGTACAAAAAATAATACATAGAGAAGTAAAAAATACGCTGATTTCTGAAATAAAATTACATAAAAATACTATTGTATCTAAAAATAGATTTGTTTTAAAATTAAGAGAAGCTTTAAAAAAAACTAGAGATAATTTTTCTATAGGAATAAAGAGTATTTTTTTAACAAGTTATATTGATTCTAAATTATTTGATACAATTGAAGAAATGTTATTGCTTGCTGATGTTGGATTGGAAACAACTACTGTAATTATTAAACATTTAAAATCGGAAGTATTACATAAAAAATTTAAAACGACTCAAGAAGTTTATAATGAATTAAAGCGTCAAATGTTATTGATATTATCAGTTGCAATTAAGGAAAAATCAACTAATATTTCTGCCGGAACATATCCTTTTGTAATATTAGTAGTGGGTGTTAATGGTGTGGGAAAAACAACAAACATTGCTAAATTAGCTGTAAAATATAAAAATTTAGGAAAAAAAGTAATGTTAGTTGCAGGAGATACTTTTAGAGCGGCAGCTATTGAACAATTGAAATTATGGGGATCTAAAATACATGTTTCTGTAATCGCACAACATGTGAATGCTGATTCAGCAGCAGTAGTTTTTGATGCAATGAAATCAGCTAAAGCAAAAAATATTGATATTTTAATAGTTGATACAGCAGGAAGATTACATAATAATATTAATTTAATGAACGAATTAAAGAAAATTAAGAAAGTTATTAAGAAAATAGATGTTTTAGCACCACATGAGATTTTTTTAGTAGTTGATTCTTGTAATGGACAAAATACATTAATACAAACAGAGTTATTTCATAAGTTATTACATCTTACTGGTATAATTGTAACAAAATTAGATGGTACAGCAAAAGGAGGTATTATTTTTTCTATAGTACATAAATTTTCTATTCCAATTAGATATATTAGTACGGGTGAAAAGATAAATGATTTAAGAACATTTGATAATAATGATTTTATTAATTCTATATTTTAATAAAATAATTTTAGATATAAATTAGTTATAAGACGTTTTATTTATATAATTTTATAGAAAGTTTAGATAAGAAAAAATATAGCCTTTGATTTATTAAAATAAATAACGTATCATAAATAAACTTAATATAATTATATGATGTATTAATAATTGTAGTTTAGGGATTAAAATGATTAATAAAACACAAATTTTGTCTCTTACTTCTTTAGGTAATTTAGATGCTTATATTCGAGCTGTGAATTCTTGGTCGATATTATCAGCTGAAGAAGAAAAAATATTAGCAGAACGTCTTTATTATAACAGTGATTTAGATGCTGCTAAAACTTTAATTTTATCTCATTTGCGTTTTGTTATACATATTGCTAGGAGTTATTCCGGGTATGGGTTACCTCAAGCTGATTTAATTCAAGAAGGTAATATTGGATTAATGAAAGCTATTCGTCGTTTTAATCCTGAAGTAGGTGTTAGGTTAGTTTCTTTTGCTGTTTATTGGATAAAATCAGAAATACATGAATATGTTTTGCGTAACTGGCGTATTGTAAAAGTTGCTACAACTAAATCACAAAGAAAATTATTTTTTAATTTAAGAAAAAATAAACGTCGTTTAGGATGGTTTAATGATGATGAATTAGAAATGGTCGCTAAAGATTTAGGAGTTCGTAGTGAAGAGGTTAGAGAAATGGAATGTCGTATGTCTGTCCAGGATATTTCATTTAATTTATTTCCTAACGATGAATATAATGAGAGAAAAATAACTACTGTTATGTCTCATTTAAGAGATCATTCTTCAAATTTTGCTCATTCTGTAGAAGAAGATAATTGGGAAACACATGCTACCAATAAGTTAACTGATGCATTACATATTTTAGATGAGCGGAGTCAGTATATCATTAGAGCTCGTTGGTTAAATGAGAATAATAAAATTACTTTACAAGAAATAGCTAATGGATATGGTATTTCAGCAGAACGTGTTCGTCAGTTAGAAAAAAATGCAATGAAAAAGTTAAGGTTAGCAATTGAAGATTGAGTAATTAATTTGAATTATTTAAAATTGATATATTTATTGATTTTTGTTTAGTTATATATATTATTATTCTATTTTTACAATGTATTTAGTATAAAATTATTTTATTTTTTCTTGAGTCTATTAGTATTTTTTGTCCTTTAAGTTATTAAATATTATTAGATAATAAAAAATATTTTTTTGATATATATCTTATTATGTAAAAGAATATTTTTTATTTAATTTATGAATTTAGTTAATTGTTTTAATTAAACATTATTGATAGTCTTGATATTTAAACAAATTATTTTTATATTTTTAAAATTATTTATAACTATAATAAATAATATTTTTTTAATATTAAAATTTTATTAGTGTAAAATAATTTAAAACAAATATTTTTCTATATATATTTAAAATGAATATTTTTTAATAATTAAATATAATATGTTGTTATAGTAATACACGTAGTATGGTTATATATTTAATATTTTATGTATTATTGAATATAATTATCTGTATAAATAAAATAAGAGTATAATTAGTAATTTTATTTGAATAATAGTTAATAAATTATATTAATTAATTCGATAATATTATATTAAGTTAAATTATATATATTAATTTTAATAGGTATTTTTATAGTTACTTTTTTTTGTATAATTACAATTTATCTTTTTATCTGAAATATTTTTTTTGATAATTATTTTATTAATAGAATAATATTATTTTTATAAAATGCAATTAATGTTTATTTATTATATTAGTATTTATTTGATGTTAAATTATTTAATTATATTATAAATAATGTAAATATATTAACGCAAATAAACTTTAATTATCAATTATTAATTATATGTAATTATATGAATATTTATTATATTTTTATTTTTTATATAAATAATAAAATATTAGTTTATATTAATTAAATACAATAATTTTAATTATTAATCATTTTATAAAATTTTTATTTAAATAAAAATTTTTATTTTTTGTATATTTTTTTTAATGATATAAAAATAATTAATATTTTAAGAGAACAATAAATTATTAAATTATAAAGTGATATAAAATAGTACAGATATGGTTTTAAATATGTTAGTTAGTTAATGATCAAAGTAATTCATTTTTTTTTGTATTATAAATTAATTCGATGGAATATTATTATTTTTTATAGTATATGAAATATTTTATTTAACTTTAGAAAATTTATTGTTATATATAAATTTATATAATATATGATTTTTATAATTCAAAATTATATTTCATGGTATAATAAAATACATATTTAATATGTTGATAAATTATAGTAAGTACGAAATGTGTTGTTTAATTTTGAAAGTAATTAAGGTAATTTAATGACTATTGTAAATCATATACTTGGTTTTCCTAGGATTGGATTAAATCGAGAATTAAAAAGATCTCAAGAAGATTATTGGTCTGGTAAAATTTCACAGAGTGATTTATTAGATGTTGGTAGGAAGTTAAGAAAGAGACATTGGAAACAACAAAAAGAAGCTGGTATTGATTTATTACCCGTAGGTGATTTTGCTTGGTATGATCATGTTTTAAGTACAAGTATGATGTTAGGTAATGTTCCTGAAAGACATAAGAATGAAGATCAATCTATTAATTTAGATACTTTATTTCGTATTGCTAGAGGAATATCCTCTACTGGACAAGCTGCTATGGCATCTGATATGACAAAGTGGTTTAATACTAACTATCATTATATAGTACCTGAATTTAGTAAATTCTGCGATTTTTTTTATGGTTGGTCGCAATTATTAGATGAAGTTGATGAAGCGTTAAAATTAGGACATAATATTAAGCCAGTGATTTTGGGTCCAATAACATATTTATGGTTAGGTAAAATTAAAGGTGAATTATTTAATCGTTTAGATTTGTTACCAAAAATAATTCCTATATATCAATATATTTTATCTGAAATTAAATTAAGAAAAATTGAATGGGTACAAATAGATGAGCCAATTTTAACGTTAGAATTACCTGATGATTGGAGAAATGTTTTTAATACAGTCTATGAACAGTTAAATTGTGGAGTAAATATATTATTAACTAGTTATTTTGATTCAATTATGCATAATATGGATATTATTAAGAAACTTCCAATACATGGATTACATATTGATTTAATATATGGAAAATATGATTTTTTTAATGTAAATACTATTATACCTAAAAATTGGATATTATCTTTAGGTGTTATTAATGGACGTAATGTATGGCGTAGTAATTTAATGTATTGGTTTCATGTGATTACTTCTTTTTTTAATACAAGACAAAAACTATGGATTGGGTCTTCTTGTTCTTTGTTACATTCTCCTATCGATGTCAGCCAAGAAAATACTATTGATTTAGAGATAAAAAATTGGTTTTCTTTTGCTATACAAAAATGTCAGGAATTGTCATTATTAAAGCAATCCATTGTTTCTAATGATACCAATGGTTTACGACAATGGAGTGAATTGATTGAAAATAGAAGTTTATCTAATAAGGTACACGATATTTTAGTACAGAAAAGAGAAAAATCAATTACTATTGATCATATGAAAAGAATTAGTAAGTATAATATTCGTGAAATAAAACAGAGACAAAAATTTAATTTTCCTATATTACCTACTACAACAGTTGGTTCTTTTCCACAAACAGATGTTGTAAGAAAGTTACGTTTTGAATTTAAAAAAAATTATTTTACTTTAGAAAAATATAAAGAAGAAATATTTAAGTATATTAAAGATGCTATTTATCGACAGGATGATTTAGGATTAGATGTATTAGTTCATGGAGAATTTGAAAGAAATGATATGGTAGAGTATTTTAGTGAAAATTTAAATGGATTTATTTCTACAGATAATGGATGGGTTCAAAGTTATGGATCTCGATGTGTTAAACCGCCGATTATTATTGGTGATATAAGTCGTTCTAAATCGATGACTATTGAGTGGATTAAATATGCACAGTCTTTAACGAGTAAACCTGTTAAAGGTATGTTAACTGGTCCAGTAACTATTTTATCTTGGTCATTTGCTAGAGAAGATATTTCTCAGGAAATTATAGCCAAACAAATAGCATTAGCTTTACGTGATGAAGTTAAAGATTTAGAAGATTCTGGAGTTAGAATTATACAAATAGATGAGCCAGCTTTAAGAGAGGGTTTACCTTTACGTAAAAGTGAGTGGGCTGTTTATTTGAAATGGGCAATAGATGCATTTCGGTTAAGTTCTTCAGTTGTTAATGATGAAACTCAAATTCATACACATATGTGTTATTGTGAATTTAATGATATTATGGATTCTATAGTTGCATTAGATGCAGATGTTATTACTATTGAAACATCTAGGTCAGATATGGAGTTGTTAGAATTTTTTAAAAAATTTGAATATCCAAATTCTATAGGACCAGGTGTTTATGATATACATTCTCCAATAATACCTACTGTTGATGGAATAAAATCTTTATTAAGAAAAGTTATTGATTATATTCCAATACAACGTGTTTGGGTGAATCCAGATTGTGGATTAAAAACAAGAACTTGGGAAGAGACTGAATTATCTTTAACAAATATGATAAAAGCAGCTAAAGCATTAAGAAATGAAATAAAATAAATATAATTTTATATATAAAAAAATAGCGCTGACTGCGCTATTTTTTTATATATAAAATTATATTATTATAAGTTATAACTGTACTAATACAATACAATTAAAATATTTTATTATTAATAAATTAAAAAATAACTTATATTTTAGATTTTCGTTAAAATAAATTATTATTTATAAGTAAATTATTTATAACTTTTTAGTAATATTACAATAAACATATATATTTTAAAGAAAAATATTTTAGCAATAAAAATAATTAAATTTTTTTATTAATAAATTATATTTTTATAAAAAATAAATAATATAACGATAAAATAATAAAGATTTACCTTTAAAATTTAAAGTTATCACTGTATTAAAAAATAAATTTAATTTATATTTATTAATATTAAAATATTATTAATATTTTCTTAAAATGAATATTTCTTCTATTAAAAAAAATAAGTATATAATTGCTTATCAAAGCAATGATATATTATTGACTATATATAATTTTTATTTTTTAAACAATAATTTATTTTTTATGTTTTTAAATGACAAAAATGAATATTTTTTATTTAAATAATAATTTAAATTTTACAATCTTAGGATTAAGTTTATGAAAGTAATATACTATTTAAAATTATTTAATAATGTTATAATAAGATATGTATATAGATATAAAAATTTGATTTTATTATTTTTAAATATTATTGTTTATTTAACAATAAAAAATATTTTTTAAAATTAAATTATTCTATATTTTGAATTTGTTCTCGCATTTGTTCAATTAAAACTTTAATCTCAATAGTGGCCGTTGTAATATAAGAATTAATAGATTTTGATGCTATTGTATTTGTTTCTCTATTTAGTTCTTGCATAATAAAATCTAATCTTCTACCTACAGGTTTATATTTTATTTTATTAATTACTGATTTAGTTTCCAAAATATGTATATGAATTCTATCGAGTTCTTCATTAATATCTATTTTTTGAATTAATAAAAGCATTTCTTGTTCTAATCTAATTTTATCAATAGTAATTTGTAATTCTTTACATTTTAGAAATAATTTTTCTTTATATAAGTTTAAAATTTCTGGTAAGATTTTTTTTATTTTATTAATTTCAATTTTTATTAAATCTAATCGACTTTCTATAATTTTTTTTAAAAACATTCCTTCATTTTTTCTAACTAAAATTAATTTTTTTACAGTTGATTTTAGTAATGTAATAATATCTGTTTTAATACCATCTAAATTTTCCTTTTCAATTTCAATAACTCCTGGCCATTTTAACAAATCAATAAAGTTAATATAACATGTTCTCATGTCTAATTTAATCCATTGTGTTGCACGTAAAATTCCATTAATTAATTTTTTATTTAAAATAATTTTTGCTTCTTTTTTTTGATTTGCTTCAAATCTTAAACTGCATTCTATTTTACCTCTATCAATATTATTCCTGATATATTGACGTACAAAAAAATCCAATTCTCGAAATTCTTCAGACATACGAACGTTAATTTCTAAATAACGCTGATTTACAGTTCTAATTTCCCATGAAGCTTTTCCCCAATTTCCTTTTAGTTCTGTTCTGGCATAGCCAGTCATACTTTGTATCATATCATACTCATAAAAAAATCTATTATTAAATTAATAAATAGAATATTTGCTTAATGTTTAAAACAACGAATGTTAGTAAAAATCATGGCAATATTATGTTCATTAGCAGCATTAATAACTTCGGAATCACGAATAGATCCTCCTGGTTGTATTATACAAGTAATCCCAATAGAAGCAGCCATATCAATACCATCTCGGAATGGAAAAAAAGCATCAGATGCCATTACAGATTTTTTCGTATCAAAATCTAAATCTTCTGCTTTAATTTTAGCTAATTTTGCAGCATATATGCGACTCATTTGCCCAGCACCTATACCTATAGTTATAAGATTTTTAACATATACAATAGCATTAGATTTAACATGTTTAACTACTTTCCATGCAAATAAAGAATCTTTAAGTTCATTTAAATTAGGTTTACGTTTAGTTACAATATTCCAGCTAGTTTGTTCTTCTATATTATAATTAGGTTCTTGTACCAATAATCCTTCTGAAATTGACCTAAGTTCTAAATTATTTTTTACATAGTCCAAATTTTTATATATTAATATTTTTATTTTTGGTTTAAATTTTATAATATTTAAAAATTCTTTATTTACACTTGGAGCAATAATAATTTCAGTAAATTGTTTTTTAATAATGGTTTTAGCTAATTCTTCATTTAATTCTTTGTTAAAAGCAATAACTCCTCCAAAAGAAGAAATTGGATCGCTATTATAAGCATTAAGATAAGATGATAGTATGTCTTTTCCTACAGCTACACTACAAGGGTTACCGTGTTTTACTATAACACAAACAGGTTTATAAAATTCTTGTATACATGTTACAGCAACATTAGAATCTAATTTATTATTATAAGAAAGTAATTTACCTTGTAGTTGAGTGGTGTTATAAGTTATCTTATCTAATATATTTTTATTAACATAAAAAGCTGATTTTTGATGTTTATTTTCTCCATAACATAAATCATATTTTTTGACGAATTTAATATTTAAATATTTTGGAAAAATATTATTATTTAAGTTTTTATTTAATTTATTTTTATTAATTTCTAAAAAATAATCTGAAATATTATTATCATATTCTGTTACATAATTAAAAGCAGTAGTTGCTAATTGTAATCTTTTATTTATAGAAAGACTATTATTATTCTTTAATATTTCTTGTGCGATAGGTTGATAATCATTTTTGTTAACTAATACAACAACGTTTTCATAATTCTTCGCCGCAGCACGAACTATAGCAGGTCCACCTATATCAATATATTCTAAAATGGAATTTAAAGAGTTTTTTTTCATTTGAACTATATTTAGAAAAGGGTAAAAATTAACTACAACCATATCTATTTTAATAATTCCTTGTTTATTCAGATCCTTATCATCTATTCCTTCCCTAGCTAATATTCCAGCATAAATTTTATGATGTAACGTTTTTATTCTACCATTGATCATTTCTGGAACATTAGTATATTGTGAAATATCCATATAATCAATTCCTGATTTCTTTAAAATTTTTGAAGTACCTCCAGTAGAAAAAATTTTTATATTACATTTAGTAAGTATCTTAGCTAATTCAATTATTTTATTTTTATCAAAAACACTAATTAAAGCGTGTTTTATAATCATACTATCCTCAAAATATTATAAAAATTTTTTAACTAATTATATATTTCAATTAGTTATATGAAATCAGGGGCAAATATGCCCCTATATTATGTAATTAAATAATATCTAATCAAAATTATTTTACAGCGTTTTTTAAAGATTTACCAGATATAAAAGTAGGGACTTTTGTTGCAGGAATTTTAATTTCTTTTCCTGTTTGTGGGTTACGTCCAGTTCGAGCGGATCGATTATTAACTTTAAAAGTTCCAAATCCCACTAATTGTACAGCATTACCTTTTTTTAAAGATTCAACTATCGATGATAATGTTGTTTCTAAGGTAAGTTTAATTTGTTTTTTAGACAACTTGGTTATTTCAGATATTACATTAATTAGTTGAGCTTTATTCATATTTCTTTCCTGAATAATATTTATTAAAATAATAGTACAATAATTAATTAATTAATTTAGATACCAAGTGTTTTAAACTAATAAATACTGAAGTAAAGATTTAAATTTATGAAAGTAATTAAAGATGATTGCGTTAATTTATAGTTTATTACTCTAAATAATATAAATTATTTATTTCAATGAATAAACAATTGAACATTAATTTATAAAAATAAAAAATTACAACTATAATTAGTATACTCTTGAAAATTATAAAAATATTTATCTTATTTTCTATAATTTAAACACTAAAATAATAATTACTTACAATTGAAAAAATTACTATTATGTAATGTATGTTTTATGTTACGTAGAATAGTTTGAAACTATAATATATATTTTACTTTAATTAAAATTTACATATAACGTTTTTTGAATAAAAAAAAATAATATCATATCTATAAGTAAATGAAAATAAATTAGTATAATTGTTAATTATTAATATATAGTATTTCATTTAATATAAGATCATAATTAAATTAGTTAAATAATTTGTTACTATTAGTTAAATCATTATATAAACTACTATTTTTTTAGTAGTTTATATTATAGTTATAAGATGTTATTTATTATTGATTAAATTTGAATTTAATAATTCAGATAAACTAGCAGAAGCTTCTTCAGGGCTAATAGTTGTAGATAAAGTATCATGGTTCATTTGATGATTTTTTAATAGAGATAATTTCTTATTATGTCTGTTTTTTAATCTATTTTTATGATAAGTATAACCAGTTCCAGCTGGTATTAAACGACCAACAATAACGTTTTCTTTTAAACCTCTTAATTTATCTTTTTTACCTGCAACAGCAGATTCTGTTAATACACGTGTAGTTTCTTGAAATGAAGCTGCAGAAATAAAAGATTCTGTAGCAAGAGATGCTTTTGTAATACCTAGTAAATCTCGAGAAAAGGTTGCTATTTTTTTGTTATTTTTTTTTAAATTACGATTTGATATTTTTACTCGATAAAATTCTACTTGTTCTCCATCTAAAAATTCTGATTGACCTGATGATATAATAGTAGCTTTACGTAACATTTGTCGAATAATAACTTCTATATGTTTATCGTTTATTTTAACACCCTGTAAACGATATACTTCTTGTACTTCATTAACAATGTACTTTGTCACAGATTGTATGCCACGTAATCTAAGTATATCATGGGGAGATTCTGGTCCATCTGAAATGATATCTCCGCGTTCTACACGTTCTCCTTCAAAGACATTTAACTGTCTCCATTTTGGAATCATTGTTTCATATACTACATTATTATCTATCGGAGTAATAACTAAACGTCTTTTTCCTTTTGTATCTTTACCAAATGAAATAAATCCACTAATTTCTGCAAGAATTGCTAATTCTTTAGGGCGACGTGCTTCAAATAGATCAGCTACTCTAGGTAGTCCTCCGGTAATATCTCTTGTACCTCCAGATTCTTGAGGAATTTTAGCTAAAGTATCTCCTGATCTAATTTTAATAGTATTATCTAATTGAACGATACTGTTTCCTGGTAAAAAATATTGAGCAGGCATATCTGTTCCTGGTAATAATACATCCTTACCAAATTTATCTATAATTTTTAGAGCTGGACGTAAATCTTTAGCAATAGAAGTTCGTTCTGCTATATCTAATATAACTGTAGAAGTTAAACCAGTTAATTCATCTGTTTGTCTTATGATACTTTGTCCATCAATCATATCAATAAATTTTACGTATCCGTTAACTTCAGTAATAACAGGTATTGTATGTGGATCCCATTTTGCAATTATTTCGCCAGGTTGTACCGTTTCTCCATGTCCTTTAATCATAATTGCTCCATATGGTACTTTATAACTTTCTTGTGTTTTTCCTAATTTATCTATCATTTTTAATTCAACGTTTCGAGAAGTAATAATTGTTTTTCCTTCTGAATTTATTACTGATTTAGCGTTGATTAAATTAATTTTTCCGGTATTTTTTACTTGAATATTAGATGTAGTAGCTACTCTAGATGCAGCACCACCAATATGAAATGTTCTCATTGTTAACTGTGTACCGGGTTCTCCAATAGATTGAGCTGCAATAACACCTATAGCTTCTCCTTTGTCTACTAAATGTCCGCGTGCTAAATCTCGTCCATAACAATACGCACAAATTCCAAAATCGGTATCACAATTAACGACGGATCTTACTTTTACACTATCAATTGAATTTAATTCTAAAATATCACACCATTTTTCATTTAATAAAGTATTTCTTGGAATTAAAATATCTGTAGAATACGTTTTTAAAATATTTTCAGCTGTAACTCTTCCTAGAACACGTTCACGTAATGTTTCTTTTACTTCTCCACCTTCAATAACAGGAGTCATGACAATACCTTCATGTGTTTGGCAATCATCTTCTGTAACAACTAAATCTTGAGCTACGTCAACTAAACGTCGAGTTAGATATCCAGAATTAGCTGTTTTTAATGCTGTATCTGCTAATCCTTTTCTAGCTCCATGAGTAGAAATAAAATATTGTAATACATTTAAACCTTCACGAAAATTTGCAGTAATAGGTGTTTCAATAATGGAACCATCTGGTTTAGCCATTAAACCCCTCATTCCAGCCAATTGTCTAATCTGTGCTGCAGAACCTCGAGCTCCTGAATCTGCCATCATAAATATACTGTTAAAAGATACTTGTGTTTCTATTATTTTATTTTTATTAATAACTAATTCTACAGAAAGGTTGGCCATCATTGCTTTTGCAATACTTTCATTTGCTGCTGCCCAAATATCAATTACTTTATTATAGCGTTCTCCAGCAGTTACTAGGCCAGATTGAAATTGTTCTTGAATTTCAGCTACTTCATTTTCGGCTTCTCTTATTATTTCTATTTTTTCATCTGGAATTACCATATCATCTATCCCTACAGATGCTCCAGAACGAGTAGCATAAGTAAATCCTGTATACATAATTTGATCAGCAAAATTTACAGTAGATTGTAATCCTAAAATACGGTAACAAGTATTAATCATATCAGAAATATTTTTTTTACCTAATGTTTGATTAATCATAGAAAATGGTAGTCCTTTTGGAACAATCATCCATAGGATAGCTCTACCAATAGTTGTTTCAATAACATGTGTTATTTTTTCGGTTTTTTCATTTCCTTTTATTATATATTCAGTAATTCTAATTTTTACTATTGTATGCAGTTCTACAAATTCTGATCGATATAGTCGTTCGGCTTCCTTAGGTCCAGTTAATATCATTCCCTCTCCTTTCCCATTAATTTTAGAACGTGTCATGTAATATAGTCCTAATACTACGTCTTGAGAGGGAACAATAATAGGTTCTCCATTTGCGGGAGAAAGAATATTATTAATAGACATCATTAATGCTTTTGCTTCTAATTGTGCTTCTATTGTTAATGGCACATGTACTGCCATTTGATCTCCATCAAAATCTGCATTATATGCCGCACAAACCAATGGATGTAATTGGATTGCTTTTCCTTCTACAAGAATTGGTTCAAAAGCTTGTATACCTAATCTATGTAAGGTTGGAGCTCTATTTAATAATACTGGATGTTCACGAATTACCTCATCTAATATATCCCAAACAATAGGGTCTTCTTTTTCGACCATTTTTTTTGCTGCTTTAATTGTAGTCGATAAACCATGTATTTCTAATTTTCCATATATAAATGGTTTAAATAATTCTAAAGCCATTTTTTTTGGCAAACCACATTGATGTAAATGAAGATATGGACCAACAGTAATAACTGATCGTCCTGAATAATCCACACGTTTTCCTAACAAATTTTGTCTAAATCGACCTTGTTTTCCTTTAATCATATCTGCTAATGATTTAAGAGGACGTTTATTAGAACCTGTAATAGCTCGTCCTCGGCGTCCATTATCTAATAAGGCATCAACGGCTTCTTGTAACATACGTTTTTCATTTCTAACGATTATATCAGGAGCTGATAAATCCAATAATCTTTTTAAACGGTTATTTCTATTAATTACTCTACGATATAAATCATTTAAATCAGATGTAGCAAATCTTCCTCCATCTAATGGAACTAATGGTCTTAAATCTGGTGGTAATATAGGAAGTACATTGAGAATCATCCATTCTGGTTTGTTATCAGAATGAATAAATGATTCTAACAGTTTAATACGTTTTGTAAATTTTTTTCTTTTTGTTTCAGAGTGACTTTCACATAATTCATTTCTTAATTTTGTACATTCGTTTTTTAGATCCATATTTTTTAAAAGAGATTGAATAGCTTCAGCACCCATTTTTGCATCAAAATCATCTCCAAATTCTTCCAATGCATCTAAATATTGTTCTTCAGTTAAAATTTGTCTTTTTTCTAAATTGGTCATACCTTCATCAATGATGACATATGATTCAAAATATAATACTCTTTCTATATCTCTTAAAGGCATATCTAATAGTAAACCAATTCTTGATGGTAAGGACTTTAAAAACCAAATATGTGCTGTAGGAGAAGCTAATTCAACGTGACCCATTCGTTCACGACGTACTTTGCTTTGTGTTACTTCAACTCCACATTTTTCACAAATTACTCCACGATGTTTTAAACGTTTGTATTTTCCACATAAACATTCATAATCTTTTACTGGTCCAAAAATTCGAGCACAAAATAAACCGTCACGTTCTGGTTTAAATGTACGATAATTAATTGTTTCTGGTTTTTTAACTTCTCCAAATGACCATGAACGAATCATATCAGGTGAAGGTAATGAAATTTTTATTGCATCAAATTCTTCTGTTTTCGTGCGCATTTTTAAAAATTTAAATAAGTCTTTCACAAATTAGTTCTCATTAAAATAAAACGATACAAAAAACTCTGAATAAAAAAATGAACCTTACTATTATTAAGTGTTTATAATTTGATAAAAATATTTTATTCATTCTCGAGTTCAATATTAATAGCTAAAGATCGAATTTCTTTTAAAAGTACATTAAATGATTCTGGCATACCAGGTTCCATTTGATGTTTTCCGCTTACAATATTTTTATACATTTTTGTGCGTCCATTAACATCGTCTGATTTTACAGTTAACATTTCTTGTAAAGTATATGAAGCTCCATAAGCTTCTAATGCCCATACTTCCATTTCTCCAAAACGTTGACCTCCAAATTGAGCTTTTCCTCCTAATGGTTGTTGTGTTACTAAACTATATGACCCTGTTGATCTAGCATGCATTTTATCATCTACTAAATGATTTAATTTTAGCATATACATGTAACCTACAGTGACTGGTCGTTCGAATTTTTCACCAGTACGTCCATCAAATAATGTAATTTGTCCAGAGGAGGGAAGATCAGCTAATTCTAATAATTGTTTAATTTCATTTTCCTTAGCTCCATCAAAAACTGGAGTAGCTATTGGTATTCCATTTTTAAAATTTTTTGCCAGTAATAAAATTTCTTGATCAGAAAATGTAGAAAAGTTAATTTTTTGACAAACATTTTCTCCTAAATCAAATGTTTTTTGTATAAATGAACGTAACTTATCTACTTTTTCTTTTTTATTAAGCATTGAATTAATTTTATCACCTAATCCTTTAGCAGCAAGACCTAAATGAGTTTCTAATATTTGTCCAATATTCATTCTGGATGGTACGCCAAGAGGATTAAGAACAATATCAATTGGGACTCCATTTGTATCATAAGGCATATCTTCTATCGGATTAATTTTAGAAATTACACCTTTATTTCCGTGACGTCCAGCCATTTTATCACCTGGTTGAATTTGTCTTTTAACTGCTAAGTATACTTTCACTATTTTTAATACACCAGGAGATAAATCATCTCCTTGAGTAATTTTCTTTCTATTAGTTTCTAATTTTTTTTCAAAATCTTTTTTTAATTCGTTATATTGAATAATTAATTGTTCTAATTTTTTTTGTGTGTCATGATTATTTAATGTAATTTTTAACCATTCTGTTTGGGATATATCTTTTAGTGTATTGATTGATATACCCGAATTAAGTAAAATATTTTTAATACGAATAAATATACTTGATTCAAACATTTTTAATTCTTCTGTTAAATCTTTTTTAATTTTTTTTAATTGCATTTCCTCTATTTCTAAAGCACGTTTATCTTTATTTACTCCATCTCTTGTAAAAATTTGTACATCAATCACTGTACCTGATATTCCGTTTGGAACACGTAATGATGAATCTTTAACATCAGAGGCTTTCTCACCAAAAATAGCACGTAATAGTTTTTCTTCTGGTGTTAATTGTGTTTCTCCTTTAGGAGTTACCTTTCCTACTAATATATCTCCGCTAGATATTTCAGCTCCAATATAAACTATTCCTGATTCATCTAATTTAGAAAGTGCTGTTTCACCAACATTAGGTATATCTGAAGTTATTTCTTCTGCTCCTAATTTTGTATCACGAGCAATACATGCTAATTCTTGAATATGAATAGTTGTGAATTGGTCTTTATGAACAACTTTTTCAGAAATTAAGATCGAGTCTTCAAAGTTGTATCCGTTCCATGGCATAAAAGCTACTCTCATATTTTGACCTAAAGCTAATTCGCCTAAATCAGTAGATGGTCCATCTGCTAGTACATTGCCTACTTCTACAGATTCATTTAATTGAATACAAGGAATTTGATTAATACAGGTATTTTGATTAGAACGTGTATATTTATTTAAATTGTAAATGTCAATTCCAGATTCTCCTAAATGCATTTCTTTTTCGTATACTTTAATAACAATACGAGATGCATCAACGTATTGAACTATTCCTCCTCTTTTTGCTATAACTGTAACTCCAGAATCTACTGCTACAGCTCTTTCCATTCCAGTACCAACTAAAGGTTTATCCGATTTTAATGTAGGAACAGCTTGACGTTGCATATTTGCTCCCATCAGTGCACGGTTTGCATCGTCGTGTTCTAGAAATGGAATTAAAGAAGCACCAACTGAAACAATTTGTTGAGTGGATACATCCATATAATCAACTTGTTCACGATTAAATAAACTAGATTCGCCTTTATGACGACAGGTAACTAAATCATCTAAAATTTTACCTAAAGAGTCTATATTTGTATTTGCTTGAGCAATAATAAAATTACCTTCTTCAATAGAAGATAGAAAATGTATTTTATTAGTTACAAAATTATTTTTTACTTGTCGATAAGGTGTTTCTAAAAAACCATATTTATTTGTTTTTGCATAAACAGATAACGAATTAATTAATCCGATATTTGGTCCTTCCGGTGTTTCTATTGGGCATACTCGACCATAATGAGTAGGGTGTACATCTCTGACTTCAAATCCAGCACGTTCTCTAGTTAATCCACCAATACCTAATGCAGATATTCTACGTTTATGAGTAATTTCAGATAATGGATTATTTTGGTCCATAAATTGAGATAATTGACTAGAACTAAAAAACTCTTTTATAGCTGAAGAAATAGGTTTAGCATTAATCATATCTTGAGGCATGATTGTATCAAGATCACCTAAAGATAATCTTTCTTTTACAGCACGTTCTACACGTACTAAGCCTATTCTAAATTGATTTTCAGCCATTTCACCTACAGATCTAATTCTTCGATTACCTAAATGATCTATATCATCTATTTCTCCCTTACCATTACGAATATTAATCAATTTTTTGATAACATCTACAATATCTAATTTACTTAATGTACCTGATCCTTCTTCATATGTTCTTAAAAGAGAACGATTAAATTTCATTCTTCCTACGGGAGAAAGATCATATCTATCTTCAGAAAAAAATAAATTCATAAATAAGTTTTCAGCTGCTTCTCGTGTAGGTGGTTCTCCTGGTCTCATCATTTTATAAATTTCAACCAATGCACTGAATCGATCATAAGTTTGATCGATTCTTAATGTTTCTGAAATATATGGACCATGATCTAAATCATTAGTAAATATTGTTTCTATGCGATTATATCCATTTTTTATTATTTGTTTTAACATATCGAAAGATAATTCTGTATTTGGTAATGCAATAGGTTGGTTAGTTTTTTTATCTATATAACTAGTAGTGACAATTTTATTGACGATATATTCAATTGGTACTTCAATTGTTGTTATGTTATCATTATTTAATTTTTTTATATGATTTGCAGTAATTCGAGAGCCTTTTTTGATATAAATAATATTATCAACTTGTATATCAAAGGAGGCTGTTTCACCACGAAGTTGCTCAGGTAAAAAAGACATTCTTATTTTTTTATTAGAAAAAGTATATATATGTTTTTCAAAAAATAAATTTAGAATTTCTTCAGTAGAATATCCAAGACTACGTAATAATATAGTAACAGGTAATTTTCTTCTTCTGTCGATACGAACAAATAAATGATCTTTAGAATCAAATTCAAAATCTAACCAAGATCCTCTATAAGGTATAATGCGCGCATTGTATAATACTTTTCCTGAAGAGTGTGTTTTTCCTTTATCACTATCAAAAAAAACTCCTGGACTACGGTGTAGTTGGGATACAATAACTCTCTCAGTTCCATTAATAATGAATGTACCATTATTTGTCATTAGAGGAATTTCTCCCATATATACTTCTTGTTCTTTAATATCTTTGACATTAGCGTCTAGATTTTCTCGTTCATAAATAATTAATCGTAATTTTACTCTTAAGGGAGCTGAATATGTAGCTCCTCTAATTTGGCATTCTTTCATATTAAAAATGGACTTACCTAAACGGTAACTTACGTATTGTAATTCGGCATTACCATTATAATTTTTAATAGGGAATATAGAATTAAATGCAGACTCTAATCCATGTTGATTTGTTGGATCATGATCAATAAATTTTTTAAATGAATCGATTTGAATAGAAAGAAGATAAGGTATATTTAAAATTTGTGGTCGTTTTCCAAAATTTTTACGAATTCGTTTTTTTTCGGTATAAGAGTAAACCATGGTTTCCTCAATAATTTGATAAGTTAGGTAACTTATTTTGTTAAAGTCAATTTATATATATATTGACTATAAATTGTGAATATGAATCAATTTTTTTGACTATATTAAAATTATTGTATGAATTTAAATTTCAAATTAAGTTAACATAAATTAAAAATTAGTGTTGTTTAATTTGTAGGAAAGGCTGGTGACTTAAAATAATTAGTCACCAGTATTTATTTATTATGTTGTATTAAATTTATACCAGTACAAATTATTTAATTTCTACTTCAGCTCCAGTATCTTCTAAAGTTTTTTTCAAAGATTCTGATTCTGCTTTATTTACATTTTCTTTAATAATTACTGGCGCAGATTCAACTAAATCTTTTGCTTCTTTTAATCCTAATCCTGTTAAACTACGTACAGATTTTATAACTGCTATTTTGTTGGTTCCTATAGATTTTAAAAATATATTAAATTCTGTTTTTTCTTCTACAGTATCTATATCTTGATTGGTTTTAGTATTCGATAAAATTGAATTTGATGATACGCCGAATTTTTTTTCCATGTCTGATACCAATTCAACAATATTTTTAACTGACATTTCAGATATAGCTTCAATAATTTGTTCTTTATTAATAGACATATAAGAATTCCTAATTATAATCAGAAGTATTGTTATTTATTATCTGCATATAGAAAAAAGTTATGATAGTTTTAGTTATTTATTTATTAGATATAGCAGATAAAGTACGAATAAGCTTTCCTATAGCAATTTCTTTAATTACAGATAAAAAAATTATGATAGCTTCATTATGAGTTGGCATATCTGCTAATTCGTAAATTTGTGCGATAGATAGTTTTTTTTCTTCAAATATGCCACCGGTAATTTTAAAGTTTTTGTGTGTTTTTGAAAATTCTTTTAATAATCTAGCTGCACTACCTGCATGCTCTAGTGAAAAAGCTATTAAATTTGGACCATGTAATGAATTGTGTATACATTGAAAAGATGTATCTTTTATAGCTAAATTTAATAAGGTGTTTCGTATGATACTAATATGCACTCCATTACTTCGACTTAAACGTCTAAGTTCTGTAATATCGTTTCCCGTAACTCGTTGAGAGCTCGCAAATACAATAGATAATGCTGAATTAGCTATATTTTTTATTTTAGTAATAATTTCTTGTTTATTTTTCAGGTTTAATGGCATTGATATGATGCTCCTGTATTTTTTTTTAAGATCATATTATGACTATAATAAATAAATTTATTTGATATAGTATATAATTAGTTCTGAAATAAATACTGGGAATATAAATATTTTCAATCGATAAAATTACTTCAACTATGTTATCAATAAACTTAAATAAAAAAAAATATGCCATTAAAGTAAGTGATTGATGTATTATAAAAAATATAATTATAGTTTTTTTATAATTAAATAATGATTATCTATATTTTTTGATTTATTTTTAAACAAAGTGTTTTTGATCAATAGTTAAACCAGCTCCCATGGTAGTTGATAATGTAATTTTTTTGATAAAAACTCCTTTTGAGTGAGAAGGTTTATTTTTTTTTAAAGAAACTAATAATGCATTTAAGTTTTCTTGAATATTTTGTTGAGGAAAGTTAATTTTTCCAATAGTAGTATGAATAATTCCATTTTTATCATTTTTGTAACGTATTTGCCCTGTTTTAATATTTTTTACTGTTTGATAAATATTATCTGTTACTGTACCTAATTTGGGATTAGGCATGAGACCTTTCGGTCCTAAAATAGACCCTAATTTGCTAACTATTGGCATAGTGTCAGGAGAAGCGATAACAACGTCAAAAATTATTTTTTTATTTTTTATTAAATCAACTAGATTTTCCATACCAATAAAATCAGCTCCAGCAGATTTTGCTAATTTTATATTATCTCCTTGAGCAAATACAGCTGTTTTGATGGTTTTACCAATACCATGTGGTAGAATAGTTGTTCCGCGGATGTTTTGGTCTGATTTTTTTGCATCGATACCTAATTGAATGGATACATCTATACTTTCATTAAATGTTTTTATTGCAAATTCTTTTAACAGTAGAATACTTTCATTAATGTTATATTGTTTTTTTAGTTTAGTTTTGTTTTTTATTAATAGCATTCTTTTTGTTAATTTCGGCATATTTATTCCTCTACTATCAAACCAATAGAACGGGCAGTTCCGGCTATTGATTTAGACATTTTTTCAAGATTAGCACCTGTCATATCTTTTTGTTTTATGGACGCTATGTCTAAAATTTGTTTTTTTGTTACTGTTCCAATTTTATCTTGATTTGGTTTACTAGAACCAGATTTAATTCCTGCTATTTTTTTTAGTAAAATAGAAGCAGGAGGTGTTTTTGTTATAAAAGTAAATGAGCGATCAGTATATACAGTGATAATTACTGGAATAGGAAGGCCTTTTTCCATATTTTCTGTTTTTAAATTAAAAGCTTTACAAAATTCTATAATATTTACTCCTTTTTGACCTAATACGGGACCTACGGGAGGACTTGGATTAGCCATTCCTGCAGCTACTTGTAATTTGATATAGTGTTGTATTTTTTTAGCCATAATATTTTTCCGTAATAATATAATATTTAGGTAGTTTTTAGTGTTAATTTATTTTATATATACGTATTTATTTTTTATTTCTATCATGTAAGTAATAATATAAATAACTAAATTTTAAGTAATAAAGACATTAAAGAAGAGATTTAGTTTTTTTCAACTTGTATAAAATCTAATTCTACAGGAGTTGCTCTGCCAAATATGGATACAGAGACTTTTAATCTATTTTTATCATAATCAATTTCTTCTACTATTCCATTAAAATCAGAAAAAGGACCGTTATTAACTCTGACTATTTCTCCTGGTTCAAAAAGAGTTTTTGGTCTTGGTTTATTACCAATTTTCTTTAATCTTGTAATAATTGCATCTACTTCTTTGTCACTGATAGGAGAAGGTCGATCGGATTTACCTCCTATAAAACCCAGGACTCGTGGTACATTTCTAACTAAATGCCAGCTTAGTTCATTCATAATCATTTGAATTAATACATATCCTGGAAAAAATTTATATTCGCTTTTTTTACGTTTTCCTCCACGAATTTCTATAACTTCTTCACTAGGAACCATAATGTCTCCAAATAATTTTTCCATATTATTTAATTTGATATGTTCTCGAATTGCTTGTGCTATTTTATTTTCAAATCCAGAAAATGCTTGTAGTACATACCATCTTTTTTTTTGATTATCATACATTTAATTATCTCAGGTTAATTATAAATGATATTACACGAAATATAATATTATCTAATCCCCATATGATTAAAGATACTATAATGATTATAGTTGTAATGATTCCGGTAGTATATATAGTTTCTTTTTGACTAGGCCAAATAATTTTTTTTGTTTCATTTTTTGAAGAAATTATGAAATGTAGTATTTTTTTACCTATATTGGTAGACAAAATAATGAAAACAAAAAGAAATAATAAACAAAAATTAATTAATATGTAATACAGATATGCAATTTTTTTACAATAAATATTAATTATTACTGTAGTTATAAAAATAATTAATATATATAACCATTTGACTATTTTTTTATTATTGGTTTGTGTGTAAAAATTAAAATTCATAAATTATCCTAAGTTATGTAATAAAATTAATTAATTCTTTAAAATTTGTAAAAGATACAGGATTTAAAATATATTTATTCATTATTTTTTAATTTTTAAATTACATAATATTTTTTTAATTATGAATTAACTATGTATATATTTAATATTAAAATAAATAATTTTATTTTAATATGATTTATTCTGAATCATATATTGGTCTGTTTTTTTATATATGTTCTATCATTCTTTAGATAGATTATTTATAAAATATTAGGTTTTGTTCAGAGTGGGAAGTCATAACTTATTAATTATGTGGTTGGTGTAAGTAATATAATATATCCAATAAGGTTATAGTAATAATATATACGAACTATCAATCTATCTTTTAATTATTGTTTTATTTATAAGATAGCGTGTATTGTATATTACTATAACCCTATTATTATTACATGCTGATACCCAGATTCAAACCGGGGACCTCACCCTTACCATGGGTGTGCTCTATCAACTGAGCTATATCAGCGTATAATATTTTTTAGCGGACAGCGGGAATTGAACCCGCATCATCAGCTTGGAAGGCTGAGATAATAACCTTTATATGATGTCCGCACATTTCAAATTATCAGATATTATTAATTATGGTGGGAGAAGGATTCGAACCTTCGAAGTCTATGACGGCAGATTTACAGTCTGCTCCCTTTAGCCACTCGGGAATCCCACCTACAAAATATTTATGCCGGCTACCGGAATCGAACTGGTGACCTACTGATTACAAGTCAGTTGCTCTACCTGCTGAGCTAAGCCGGCTAAATAATATATTTTATTGTATTATATATATTACGGATGGATTTAATTTTATGCAATAAAAATTTTAATAAATATTAATTTTAATATAAATATGTTTATTGTGTATTCTTTTTTTTAGTATTAATCAGTAGATTATTTAAAATTAAAAAAAAAATAAGTTTTTTTTATTGAACTTTTGTTATATCAGTAGAGACTAAATCTTGTTTCTGATATTAAGATTTAAAATTTTAGTGATAATTTAAATGAATTTAAGTTTCTTTATATGTATTTTAATATTTTTTTATAATTATAAATAATTAAATAATTTTTATGATTATACCTATTATTTTGTTTTTTTAAAATAAACAGGGTGCTGTTATAATGTATGTATTTTAAATATATTTAATAATGTTAATTTTTTTGCTTTTCTTATTTTATTTTTAATAAATTTTATATTAGTTGTTTTATAGAATTATGGTAATAGTTAATATTAACTAAATAAAATTTAAAATACTTATATGAATAATTAGTTATATTTATGACATATAGTTTATATATAATGTATATGATGTACATATTATTATATATATTTAACGAATATGAAAATGTGTCATGATTATTTTTATAATTTATTGTTGTATAGTTAAAAAATTTTATTTTATATAAAAATATTGTAATATATGTAATCAATTCTAATGTCATATTAGATTCATTAGTTATAAGATAAATAATATGAATTTTTATAAAAAAAAATTAAAAGAAACTTTATATCAATATATAACAGATATTAATTCTAAAATTAATATATCATTTGAATTATTTCCCCCAAAAAATATTTTATTAGAAGATAATTTATGGTCTACAGTAAATAAATTAAGTACATTAAAACCAAATTTTTTTTCAGTAACGTATGGAGCTAATTCTGGAGAACGTTATCGTACTTATGATATAGTTAATGCTATCAAAGAACATACTGGTATGATAGTAGTTCCACATTTAACGTGTGTTGATACAAAAAAAGAAGAATTAATTAAAATAGCTAAAACCTATTGGGACAATAATATTAGGCATATTATAGCGTTAAGAGGAGATTCAGTTAATAAATTAAATAAATCTACAATTTATGCTATTGATTTAATTAAGATATTGAAAAATGTTGCTAATTTTGATATTTCAGTAGCTGCTTATCCAGAAGTACATCCAGAAGCTGAAAGTTCTCAATTTGATTTAATTAATTTAAAGAGAAAAATTGAAGCTGGTGCTAATAGAGCTATCACTCAATTTTTCTTTGATGTTGAATGTTATTTACGGTTTAGAGATCGTTGTTATCAAAATGGAATTAATGTTCAAATTATACCGGGTATTTTACCTATTATTAGTTTTCCACAGTTGAAAAATTTTTCTAATATGACTAATGTACATATTCCAAGTTGGATCTATAATATTTTTTCTGGATTAGAAAATGATTTAAATACTACTAAAATGTTAGGTGCAAGTATAGCTATTAATATGGTGCATCAGTTATATAAAGAAGGTGTAAAAGATTTTCACTTTTATACTTTAAATAAATCAGATGTTGTATATGCAATTTGTTGTAGTTTAGGAAGAAAATCTGTTTCTTGAAAACAAAAAATAGCATATTTTAAAAATATAATTTATTTTTTAATAAGAATACAGAATATATTTTATAGATAATATATTAATTAATTGATATTAAATTTTATAAGAATAAGTTAATAGTTAAATATATAATAAATAGTTTTATATAAATAAATATTGTATATTAAAAATATAGTATTTTATTTGCATATATTATATATATTATTCAGTAGATGAGATAGTAAATATTTTTAGATATTTTATGTATTAAGATTAATAAATAGTAAATTTATTTTATGTTTTTATAAGCAGAACTAAAAATTAATATTATCGATAAAGTTAATATTTTTTAATAAGATAGAATTAGTTTATTTATGTGGAAATTTTTTATTAATTAGAATCAATGAGTTTAATTTTATCTTGAGAAATATTTTATTAATACGAATAAGTAAAGTAATTTTTTAAATAAAATTATATGCTATATTTATTTATAGTATTTTATAGTATAAATAATGGTGGTTTTGTAGTTGAATAGAATATAGTGTTTTTTTGGATTGAGAAATAAATTATTTTTTAAATGTTTATTTATTAAAAATAAAAAATGAGAATTTAATATATTAAAAATTATTTTTTAATTATTTTAAGTTTATTAAAATATTTTTAGTTTATTATATGTTATTTTGATTATAAATGTAATAGAACATATTTATTTAAGTGTATAAATAATATAATACATATTATAATTATTTAATTCATAATGGTTATTAGTTTATTAATAGAAGATTATACTTTCGTATAAAAAATAAATGTTTAAAAAAACATTAATTAAAGGTAAGATTATTATTCATGATAATAAATAAATAAAATAAATTGTAGTATTAAGAAATACGTTTATATAATTATTTATTATAGATATTGATAATGAAGAAATAAAGAAACAAATTTATTAATGTGATAGATTAGTTATTAGAAGAGAATAATAAGAATGTATTTATTTTATTAATATTATTTAATTTACATAGGGAATTATTTGAGTAATGAATAGTACAAAATATAATAAATCAGTTGTTTTAGCTTATTCAGGTGGATTAGATACTTCTGCAATAATTCCTTGGATTAAAGATAATTATAAATTAAAAGTTATTGCATTTGTAGCTGATGTAGGACAAAACAAAAAAGATTTACAAGGAATTAAAGAAAAAGCATTTCTTTCTGGAGCTTTTGAATGCCATGTTATCAATTTAAAAGACGAATTTGTACAGGATTATGTATATCCTATTTTAAAAATTGGTGCTTTATATGAAGGTAATTATTTATTAGGAACAGCTATTGTACGTCCAATTATTGCAAAAGCACAAGTTAGTCTGGCACTAAAGTTAGGAGCAAATTATCTTTGTCATGGAGCTACGGGAAAAGGAAATGATCAGGTACGATTTGAAACAGCATATGCAGCATTAGCTCCACAGATCAAAGTAATAGCTCCTTGGAGGGAATGGAACTTGCATTCTAGAGAAGAACTATTAGTATATTTGAAAGAACGTAATATTATGACAACAGCAACTTTAGAAAAAATATATAGTAGAGATGAAAATGTTTTTCATATGTCTACAGAAGGAGGTTTGTTAGAAAATACATGGAATGTAGCTAATGAAGACTGTTGGGTTTGGACAGTAAATCCAAAATTATCACCTGATCTGTCAGAGTATATATTAATTAAAATAGAAAAAGGATGTGTAGTATCTGTTAATAATCATAGTTTAACGCCATTAAAATGTTTAGAGAAATTAAATTTACTTGGATCTAAGCATGGCATAGGAAGGATAGATATTGTAGAAAATAGATTAATTGGAATTAAATCCAGAGGTTGTTATGAGACACCTGGTGGTACAATAATTATGAAAGCTTTACGAGCAATTGAGCAATTAGTATTAGATCGTGAGAGTTTACAGTGGAGAGAAGAATTAGGATTAAAAATGTCATCTTTGGTTTATGATGGACGTTGGTTTACTCCATTACGTAAATCTTTACAATCATCGATAGATTCATTAGCCAATGAGATAACTGGAGAAGTTGGTATAGAATTATATAAAGGGACAGTTACAGTTGTACAAAAAAGATCTGTTAATTCACTTTATTCTGAAGAATATGCGACATTTGGAAAAGATGATGTGTATAATCATTCAGATGCAAAAGGATTTATTAATATTTTCTCATTATCGTCTCGTATTCGAGCTTTAAAAAATAAAAAATAATATATATACATTGGTATAGAAGTAATATTAGTTAATATTAATTTTTATATTTTTTATTTTTTTTATATTTAATTTCTTTTCTATGAAGGGGTTAAGCGATGTCTCTTTGGGGAGGGCGTTTTACAAAAGATTCTCATCAATATTTTAAAAAATTTAATAATTCTTTAAACATTGATTATCGTTTGTTAAAAGAAGATATTTTAGGATCTATAGCATGGTCTAAATCGTTAATGGAAGTAAAGGTATTAACTATTGAAGAGCAAAAAAAAATAGAATGTGTTTTGAAATTAATATTAAAAGAAACCGAGAATAATGCAAAAAAAATATTAAATAGTGATGCAGAAGATATTCATAGTTGGATAGAACATGAATTAATTTCTAGGTTAGGTGAGTTAGGTAAAAAACTTCATACTGGTCGTAGCAGAAATGATCAGGTATCAACAGATTTAAAATTGTGGTGCAAATCAAAGATTAAAGATTTATATAATAGTTTACATCAATTAAAGATATCTTTTCTTGATCTAGCAGAATCAACACAAGAAGTCATTATGCCAGGTTATACTCATTTACAAAGAGCACAACCTATTACATTTTCACATTGGTGTTTAGCTTACATTGAAATGTTTAAGCGAGATCAAAGTAGATTAAGAGATGCTTTAAAACGTATAGATATTAGTCCATTGGGATGTGGAGCTATATCTGGTACAAGTTGGAATATTGATAGAGAAAAGTTAGCATATGATTTAGGTTTTTCTTCTGCTACTAAAAATAGTATAGATAGTGTATCGGATAGAGATTATGTTGTTGAATTATTATCAATTGCATCGATTAGTATGTTACATTTATCTCGGTTTTCTGAAGATTTAATTTTTTTTAATTCTGGAGAGGCGTCATTTATAGAATTGTCGGATGATATTACATCTGGTTCATCTTTAATGCCACAGAAGAAAAATCCAGATGTTTTAGAATTAATTAGAGGAAAAACTGGACGTGTATACGGTTCTTTAATCAGTATATTAGTTATGTTAAAGGGATTACCATTAGCTTATAATAAGGATATGCAAGAAGATAAAATAGGATTATTTGATGGATTAGATATTTGGGAAGATAGTTTAAACATGGCTAATTTAATTTTACCAAGAATAACAGTAAATTATTTTAAGTGTCATAAGGCAGCAGAAGAAGGTTATTCTAATGCTACTGAGTTAGCAAATTATTTAACAAATAAAGGTATGTCTTTTAGAAATGCACATTATATCGTAGGTAAAATAGTTATAGAAGCAATAAAAAATGGTGTATCTCTAAATAATTTAAATTTAAATATTTTACAAAAGTATAGTAAATTGATTTCCAGTGATGTGTATCAAATATTAGATTTAGATTCTACTATTAATCAACGTAATTCTAAAGGTGGAGTAGCAAAACATAGAGTAAGAGATGCTATTATTGAAATAAAAAAAGAGTTAGCAAAGGATGGTTTATTAAAAATAAATTAATTTAAAGATATATAAAAGTATTAACGTATATAATAAATTAAATAATATATATAAATATACATTATTTTCTGTTTCAATATATAAAATATAATTTTATTACATTGTGTATATATTATTTTGTAAACATTATGTTTTATTTATATATGAAAATTTAATCTTTATAAATAAATGTGTATATATTTTAAAGTTATATTTTTTCTTAAATAGTTTTTTTTATGAATATAGATTCATGTTTTATTTTTTATTATAAATAATGATAGCATAATTATTTTAAAAGATAATTTCATGAAAAATTATAGATATTTTTATATTATTAAAATATACTGACTGATATTATATAGGTATAAAAAATGAGTTTATATTTTTTTTAAATGTATAAATATTAGATACATTGTTTATATGTATTTAATTTATATTTTTTTAAATCATTTGATTATATTTTGTTATATTTATTTACTATAACAATAATAAGCGTATTGTATAAATGAATAATATTTTTATTGATATATATTAACAAAGCTTCTTAAGTAAAAGAAGCTTTGTCTTTGATAGTATCATTAGTCATCTAAAAAACTACGAAGAATTTCAGAACGACTAGGATGTCTCAATTTCCTTAACGCTTTTGCTTCAATTTGTCGAATTCTTTCACGTGTTACATCAAATTGTTTACCTACTTCTTCTAAAGTATGATCAGTATGCATGTCTATTCCAAAACGCATACGCAATACTTTAGCTTCTCTTGGTGTTAATCCTGATAATACATTATTAGTAACAGAACGTAAACTTTCAGAAGTAGCTGAATCTAAAGGTAATTCTAATGTAGTATCTTCTATAAAATCACCTAAATGTGAATCATCATCATCTCCAATGGGTGTTTCCATAGATATTGGTTCTTTTGCTATTTTTAGTACTTTTCTTATTTTATCTTCTGGCATTAACATTCTTTCTGATAACTCTTCTGGCGTTGGTTCTCGACCTGTTTCTTGTAACATTTGTCTAGAAATTCGATTGAGTTTATTAATTGTTTCAATCATATGAACAGGAATACGAATAGTACGTGCTTGATCTGCAATAGATCGGGTAATAGCTTGTCTAATCCACCAAGTAGCATAAGTTGAGAATTTATATCCTCTTCGATATTCAAATTTATCTACTGCTTTCATTAAACCAATATTTCCTTCTTGGATGAGATCTAAAAACTGTAATCCACGATTAGTATATTTTTTTGCTATAGATATTACTAATCTTAAATTTGCTTCAACCATTTCTTTTTTTGCTCTTCTTGCTTTTGCTTCTCCAATAGCCATTCTTCTGTTAATATCTTTTACTTGTTCAATTGTTAATCCTGTTTCTTTTTCAATTTTAACTAATTTTTTTAAAATAATTTCAATTTCTTTTTTAATTTCATATAGTTTGTTTGACCATGGTTTATTAGTAGGTGGAATAACTTGGAAAAAATTTGTTATATTTTTTTTTCTTGAAAAGAAATTAATAAAATGTTTTTTTGGCATTTTACATGTTTCTACACACAATTTCATCACTAAACGTTCTTGAGTTCTTACTTGTTCCATCATATTACGCATATTTCTTACTAAGTAATCGAATTGTTTAGGTACTAATCTAAATTGTTTAAATATTTCTGATAGATTATGAATTTCATGCACAGCATCTTTATGTTTTCTATTTTTTTGTTTAATTATAAGATTAGTTATTTTATATTGATGATATAATGCAAGGAATTTTTCTTTAGCTAATGTAGGATCAATACTATTTTCATCTTCATCGTTTTCTGATTCTTCATGTTCATTTTGTGCATGATTTTGTTCTTCTTCAGATAGTTCAGAACCAATATTTGTAGATATAGGAGAAAAAAAATCTTCTATGTTGGGATCTACAAATCCAGTAATTATTTCAGATAGTTTTATTTCACCTAATTCCACGCGATTATATTGTTGTAATAAATAAGTAATTGCTTCTGGATATTCAGCAACTGAACATTGTACTTGATTGATACCTTCTTCAATACGTTTAGCAATATCAATTTCTCCTTCTCTTGTTAGTAATTCTACAGTTCCCATTTCACGCATGTACATACGAATAGGATCTGTTGTACGACCTATTTCAGTTTCTACATGAGATAAAACTTGAGCTGCAGCTTCAACTGCATCTTCATCTGTATCAGTATTATTTGAATTGAGTATTAGATCATCTGCATCTGGTGCTTCTTCTACTACTTGTATTCCCATGTCATTAATCATTTGAATTATATCTTCAATTTGGTCAGAATCAATAATATCTGCTGGAAGATGATCGTTTACTTCAGAATATGTTAAATAGCCTTGCTCTTTACCATGAGTAACAAGTAGCTTAAGTTGTGACTGCGGGTTTTGCTCCATGAGACGGTATCCACATTTTTTCTATTAATTTAATTAGTAAAATTAATTAATAAATCAATATTAGTTAATTATGAGCAGTATGTAATGATTTAAGATACTTATCTTATATAATATTATTTAATATATTATAATATATAAAAATAAGACAAATAAGATAATAATATTAATATATTGTTTATATTTTATAAATTAAAATATGAATTTGTTATGTTTTAGCTAATTTTTTATTGATTGACCATAATTCATATTTTTCGTTATTATTTAATCCTATTTTTCTTTCTTTATTAATTAAAAAATTATGTCTAGTTTCTAATATAGAATTATATATATTAGTTAATATGTCTAAAAAGACATTTTTTACTTGATTATCAGTAATCATGTGGTCCCATGTAGCCAATTTAACTAAAATAGTTAATTCATGGGTATTTCTGTATAATTCTAATATTTGTCCTGTATTTAATGTTTTATGTTTAATACATGTTTCTACTAATTGTATAAATAAAGTCAAACCTTTTACTTGTACTTTTTTTAATATTTTTATAGATGGAATAACTGCAACTAAATGAGGATTTTGAATTAATAATGCGATAAGAATACGCATTTTAGTTTGTTTAATTGGTGTAATGTTTTTATTTTCTTTTATTTTTTTATATTTAAAAAATAATGTTTCTAATTGATTAATATCTGGAATACCTAATTTATTACCTAATATTTGTTTTAAGTAAATACGCATAGTTTCTCCTGGAATTAAATTTATTAAAGGGATAGCTTTTGCGCTTAGATAACTACGATCTTCAATAGAGCTTAAATCAATGTTGTGTAACAATTTTTTAAAGAAAAAAATAGATAAATCTGTTGCTTGGTTGATTCGGTTTTCGAAAGCTATTTTCCCTTCTTGTCTTATTATTGTATCTGGATCTTCGTTATGTGGTAAAAAAACAAATTTTATACTTTTTCCATCAGTTATATATGGAAGACTTATTTTTAATGTTCTCCAAGCAGCTTTTGTTCCTGATTGATCTCCATCATAACAATATATTATATTATTTGTAGTTCTAAAAAGGAGTTGAATATGTTCTGATGTTATTGATGTACCTAGTGATGCTACAGCATAAAAAATATTAAATTGAACAAGAGTAATTACATCAATATATCCTTCAACAATTAATAATTTATTTGGTCTAGAATATTTTTTTTTCATTTCATAAAAGCCATATAATTGCTTACTTTTATGAAAAATACTGGTTTCTGGTGAATTAATATATTTAGGTTTATTATTATTTAAATTTCTTGCTCCAAAACCACTAATTCTACCAAAATTGTCTTTTATAGGAAATATTATTCTGTTTCTAAATCTATCGTATGTGTATCCTTGATTGTTTTCAATTAATATTCCAGAATCTATTAATTCTTGTTGATTTGTTTTGTTTATTGTAATATTTTTAGATATATAGTTCCATTCTTTTGGAGCAAAACCAATAGAAAATTCATTAATAATTTGAGGATTTAGACCTCTATTAATTAAATAAATATATGCTTCATTATTTTTATTAGTTGTGATGTTTTGTTTATAAATGTCAGTAATTGTTTTCATTAAGGAAAATAATTTGTTTCTTTTTTCATATGCGTTGTTAGTATTGGTTGGATTTGTTTTATAATACAGTATATTATATTTGTGTAATATAGAAAGTGTTTCAATACTTTCAACGAAATTTAAATGTTCATAATTCATTAAAAAATCAATTACATTGCCATGTGCATTACATCCAAAACAATAATAGAATTGTTTTTTCTGATTAACAATAAAAGATGGTGTTTTTTCTTGATGAAAAGGGCATAGAGCATAATAATTTTTTCCTTTTTTTTTAACAGAAATTCGTGAACTAATGAAATTTATAATATCAGTTTTTTCTAATAATTCGCTTATAAGATGTTGTGGTATTTTGTTAATCATTTCGTTATATATTTTACGTTTATAAAACACTGATATCACTTTGATACATAAAAGTATCAATTTGAACAGTGTTTTATGATTATTTAAATGTATAATTAATACATTCGTGTACGTTTTGAGTTTTCTCTAAATATTTTTTTTGCTAGACGTTTTATTGCAGATGCTTTTGCTCTTTTTCTTTCGGTAGTTGGTTTTTCATAGAATTCTCTACGTCTAATTTCTGATAAAATTCCTGCTTTTTCGCAAGATCTTTTAAATCTACGTAATGCTACGTCAAATGGTTCGTTTTCGCGTACTTTAATAATTGGCATAAAATTTTACCTTATTTTAAATAATAGTACATAACTATTTTTTTTAAAAATATTTAATATTACATAATGTAATAACATGTTTTATGAGACATATTATGTTATAATAAAAAATATATATTAAATGTATATTTTATAATGTATATAGTATATATTATATATTTGTTTGGTGTTGTATAAAAAATCATGTATATTAAATAATAAACATATTATTTTGTATATGTTAGTTAACATTTTAATAACAAATTATAAATATTTAATATGCGTATATTAGGCATTGAAACATCTTGTGATGATACAGGTGTAGCAATTTATGATAATAATAATGGTTTAATAGTCAATTTATTACATAGTCAGTCTGAGTTACATGCTAATTACGGTGGTGTTGTACCAGAAATTGCAGCACGTAGTCATATGTGTCAAATTATTCCTTTAATAAAATTAGCTTTAAAACAGATATCAGATAGTGGTGGAATAAATTCTATTGATGCCATTGCATATACGGCTGGACCTGGTTTTAAAGGATCATTATTAATAGGAGCTTCTGTTAGTCATGCTTTATCGTTTTCTTATGATATTCCAATCATACCAATTAATCATATGGAAGGCCATTTATTATCTCCTATATTAGAAGGACAAAAAATACACTTTCCATTTGTAGCTCTTTTAGTATCAGGAGGTCATACTCAATTAATAAAAGTAAATCAAATAGGTATATATGAATTGTTAGGAAATACGTTAGATGATTCAGCTGGAGATGCTTTTGATAAAGTAGCTAAACAATTAGGTTTAAAATATCCAGGAGGTCCTTTATTATCAAATTTAGCTAGACATGGTATTCCTGGTCGTTATAATTTTCCAAAACCTATGAAGAACTCTTTAAATTTTAGTTTTTCTGGGCTTAAAACTTATGTTTTTAATTTTATTAAACAACAAAAAAAAGATTGGCAAACTAGGTCAGATATAGCGTATGCATTTGAATCTTCAGTAGTAGATACATTAGTAAATAAATGTCAACAAGCATTATTATTGACAGGTGTAAAAAATTTAGTAGTTGCCGGTGGAGTAAGTGCTAATTTTACGTTAAGGAAAAAAATGAAATTAATGGTTAAAAAATATGATAGTAAAGTTTTTTATGTAAACCCAGAATTATGTACAGATAATGGGGCAATGATTGCTAACGTTGGAGCTTTACGTTTTAAAGAACGAAAACTTTCCTCATTGCAGATTACTGTATATCCAAATTGGTTATTAACTGAATTGTCTGTTTTATGTTAATATTTTATATATATAATATATATTATTTATATTAAGAATATTAATATTGTTTAAGTTTTAATTATGTTTTATTTTGACTGTATATTTTTTAAATTAATTAGTTGAAGTTATTTTTTAAATGGAGTATGTATATTTTTTTTCTATCATAAGTAAGAAAGAGAAATTTTCAGTTATGTTATAAGTTGCGTTAATAGAAAAATTTATTTTAATTTTTTTACGGTATTTTTTTTATTATTAAATGTAGTTTTATTTTTTTATATATTTTTATTGATGTATAAAACATATTGTACTGCTATTGTATATTGAATAGTTATATTTTTTAATTTTTTGATTGTATTTTTAATACATTTTTTTAATTTATAATTATCTATCATAAGTGATCATTTATAGTCATTATTTTACATAAATATATTAATTTTAAATATATAATATGTTTTTTTTAGATATATGATAATATTTTATTTTTACTACTTTAGTACTTATTGTTATTATTTTTAACATAAAATAAATTTTATTTTGTGTTTTTAAATAAACAACTTTTATTTTAAAATAAAAAAATATAATCATATACTTAATTTTTATATATGTTATTTATTATGTAAATTGATAAAAATATATTTTATTGTGTAAATATAGTTACATATAGATGTAATATTAAATTTTTTATTTTTATTGAATATATGTATTAAAAAAATATATTGATTAAATTAGTTTACAATGATTATATTATAGAATATTAAAGGAAATACTTTGTGGATGTATATTTAGTAGGAGGAGCTGTACGTGATCAATTACTTAATTTATCAATAAAAGATAAAGATTGGGTTGTGGTTGGGTCTACGTCCGAAACTTTAATAAAAAAAGGTTATAAACAAGTAGGTAAAGAATTTCCTGTTTTTATTCATCCTAAAACATATGAAGAATATGCATTAGCAAGAACAGAAATTAAATCTGGATTGGGTTATCATGGTTTTAAAATAAATTTTTCTTCTAAAGTGACATTAGAGGAAGATTTAATAAGAAGAGATTTGACTATTAATGCCATAGCTCAAGATAAGAATGGAAACTATATTGATCCATTTCATGGTAGAAAAGATTTATTTTTAGGTATCTTACGACATATTTCTGATTCTTTTAAAGAAGATCCTTTACGAGTATTAAGAGTGGCAAGATTTGCTGCTGAATTATCGTATTTAGGATTTTATATTGCTAAGAAAACAATGTTTTTAATGACTGAAATGGTTTCTAATCAAGAATTATCGTATTTAACAAGCGAAAGAATTTGGAAAGAAACGGAAAAAGCATTAATAACATCTCATCCTCATGTATATTTTCAAACTTTACGGTATTGTAGGGCTTTATCTGTTGTTTTTCCTGAAATTGATCAATTATATTCTGTATATTTTACAAAGTTTTTTCATAATAAAATAATAGATATGAGTAAGTATGTATTTATTGGTTTAGCAAAAATTTCGCAAGTTAGTAAGGAGATAGATATAAGATTTTCTTGTTTATGTCAATTACTGAGTAAAAGTATTGTACCTTATAATGATAATAACCGTTATACATTTTATAATTATTTAGCAGCTTCATTTGTGAGAAATATGTGTATACGTTTACGTGTACCATCTTCTATAAGAGATTTGGCTGTATTTATTTCAGGGTTTAATGATTTTTTGTATGAAATAGTATTTCATAATGCACAGTCTATTGTTATTTTTTTTGATTATATAGATGCTTGGAGAAAACCAGAAATAGTACATAAATTAGCTTTATTAATAAATATATATTATGCTTTAAATTGTTCCATTGTAGTTGATAATAAAACTCCAGGAGAAAATTTAAAAAATATGTTTACTATGGCTAATAGTGTTTCTATTAAGACAGTGGTAGCTTCTGGATTTAAAGGTATGGGAATACGGATTGAAGTAACGCGTTTGAGAATTATATTAATTGAACAATGGATAATATCTTTTTTTAGTCAACAAAATGAGAATTAAAAAATATTAGATATAAATATTTTTTAATTATTGATTTATATTAATTAATTAGGTATATATGCATTAATTACGATTTTTAAAATTATAGATAATAATTAAATTTATTATTTTTTATACAATGTATTATATTAAATAATGAGATTAAATATTAATAGATATATATATATATTAATAAATAAAATTTATACAATAAAAATATAATGTTAATGTATTATTAATTATTATTATAGATATTTTAATGGGTTATTGATAGTTAAAACGGCACTGTATACCGTTTTAACTAATTGACTTATAATTTTATATGCATAATAGATGTTTGACCTGCAATAGCATTACTACAAAAAATCTTTTTTATTGATTTTATTTTTTCCACGTTAGATATAACAATTGGAGTTATAATAGATTTAGAGTGTTTTTTTAAAAAAGGCAAATCTAATAAAATTATTTTATCTCCCATTTTTACTGTTTGAGATTCTTTTGCAATTTGTATAAATCCTTTTCCTTTTAAATTAATCGTATCAATGCCAAAATGTACTAATAATTCAATACCATCGCAAGATAATATTGAAAAAGCATGCAGAGTCTTGAATATTGTTTCGATAGTTCCATTAATTGGAGAAAGAATTTCATGACCTGTAGGTTCAATTGCTACACCATCTCCAACAATTTTTTTTGAAAATACTTTATCTGGTACTTTTTCAATTTTAATAATTTTACCAGATATCGGTGATACAATATTTATTATTTTACTTTCATCATTTTTTTTTTTAAAAAAATTTGAAAACAATCCCATATTTTCTCCTAATATTTATGTTATATTAGTTATAACAATTCTTGTGAATATAGTCATTAATTATGTTTTTTAATTTTTTAGCTGTACTTTGCATAAGAGATTTATCTGCAATTTTTTTCGCTTGTTTAAAATTAATTTGTCTTATAATTTTTTTTATATTAGGGATATAAGGAGAACTCATACTTAATTTGTCTATTCCCATACCTATCAATAATATTGTAGCATTTGAATCTCCTGCTAATTCTCCGCATATTCCAGTCCATTTTCCTTCTGCATGTGAAGCATCAATAACTAGTTTTATTAATTTTAATACTGAAGGACTCATGGGATTGTATCTATTAGAAATAAGATCATTTCCGCGATCAACAGCGAGAGTATATTGAGTTAAATCGTTACTCCCAATACTAAAAAAATCAACTTCTTGAATTAAATAATGAGATATAATAGCAGCAGCTGGAGTTTCTATCATTATTCCAATTTCTATGTTTTTATTAAAATCTATTTTTTTTTCAGATAATATTGATTTTAATGTTTCTAATTCAGATTTTAAAAATTGAACTTCTTCTAAAGAAATAATCATTGGAAACATAATTTTTAGATTACCAAATACTGAAGCACGTAATATAGCTTTAAGTTGATCATGTAAAATATCTTTTCTATCTATAGAAATACGGATAGCTCTCCATCCTAAAAATGGATTATCTTCTTTTGGAAATTTCATATATGGAAGATTTTTATCTCCTCCAATATCTATTGTTCTAATTATAATAGACTTTCCATTCATTTTTTTTGCAATTTTTTTATATGTCTGAAATTGTTCTTCTTCAGATGGTAGTGTATCACGTTCCATAAATAGAAATTCAGTACGATATAAACCTATAGATTCAGCTCCATTGTTTTGTGCATTATTAATTTCTTGAACGTTGCTAATATTTGCTCCAATTTCTATGCGATGACCGTCTAAAGTAATGGCTGGAAGTATTTTAAATTTTGTTAATTTATTTTTTTGGTGAATATAAGTATTCTGGAATATTTTAATTTTATTGATTTCTTGTGGAGATGGATTAATGATAATGATATTATTAATTGCATCTAAAATAAGATAATCATTAGTTTTAACTTTTTTTGTTATATTATTTGTACCTACAATTGCAGGTATTTCTAAAGCTCTAGCTATAATAGAAGTATGGGATATTCTACTTCCTAAATCAGTGATAAAACCCAATACTTGTTTACAATTTAATTGAGCTGTTTCAGATGGAGTTAAATCTTTAGCTACTATAATGCTTTCATGTTGTACGTTATTTAAATCAATTATTTTTATGTTTAAAATATTTTTCAATAATCTAAAACCTATATCTTTAATATCTATTGCTCTATTTTTTAGATATTCATCTTTTAGTTGTTGTAATAGTTTAATATGTTTGTCAATAACAGTATGTGTAGCAGCATCTGCAGAAAAAAGATTATGTTTAATTAGAAAGAGAATTTCTTGTACAAATTCTTCATCTTCTATTAACATGATATATCCATTAAATATTTCTTCTTTTTCTTTTTCACAAGATTCAGACGCTTTAATTTTAATATTATTTAATTGAGTTAAAGTTTTTTCTTTACCATCAAGAAATTTTTTTATTTCTTGATCAATATTTTTATCAGAAATTTTTTGTTCATTAATAATTATCTTTTCTTCTTTTATCAGTAATACTTTTCCGAACGCAATACCTGGTGAGGCTAAAATGCCTGAAATCATAATATTACCTTATTATATAAAATCGTTGACTAAATTTTAGTTAGTTATTTATTTAAGAAATATTTAAATTGGTATTAAAATTTCCGGAAGTATTATGTATTTATCTTCCGGAAAAGTTTTTTATATACTGTTCTTGTGTTATATGAAACTTTATTCAAGAGTTGAAATTATTTTTTCTAAATGGAAAATAGCTTTTTTTTCATCTTCACCTTCTGCACATAAAGTAATTATACTGCCTTGTATTAATCCCAATGTTTGTAATTTAAATAAACTTTTAGCATTAGCGCATTTGTTTTTGTACGTAATAGTAATATTGGAGTTAAATTTTTTAGCTTCTTTTACAAATTGAGCCGCTGGACGGGTATGTAATCCATTTTTAGATTGTATTACAAGATTTTTTTGGAACATATGTATTGTTTACCTATATATTATTTATGTATGTTAATACTAATTTATAAGTGGATTTATTATTAGTGGTTTTATTAAATTAATTAATTTAAAATATATTAGGTAATACTAATAAATATAAAATCTATCAATATTACTAGAGTGATTTTAAAAAAAAATATTTACTTAACAAATTGGTATGATGTAAATAGATTATTTATCTATAAATAAAAATGTTATTTATATAGTTATAATAGTAAGTGTATAGTACATTATATTTATAAGAAAAATGAGTTATAAATAATCTTTTATTGTACAGATATTTTTTATATAATAGTTAATACATCACAATTATTTTAATTTTAATACTTAAACTGATCAACTATTTTATTTTTTTTAGATTGTATATTATTTTTTTGTTAATATAGTAGATTTATTGACGGATGTCTTAATAGTTTTAATATGTCATCTCATTATTAAAAAAAATATAAATTATGATTTTATCCAGTGAAGCTTGTTTATATAAATTTATTTCTTTTTTGATATAAGAATAAATCAATCGAAATTATTTTAATTTATAATATTTTTGATATATATTTATAATATAATATTTATTATTTCTACAATAGTAATAAGATCATTATAATTAGTAGATGAAATTATAAGAATAATAATTATTCACATGTGTTAGTAATAGTAATGATATGTTATTATTTAAATTGATGATGTATATTTATAATTATAAACTATAAATATATTTTCTAATTTTATAGTAAAATTATTTTTTTACGTTTAATTTGTAAAAATTACATATTCATTATTTTTTTAATTTATATGTGTATTTAGCTATAAATTAGAGTAGTTTTAGTTGATATATTAATAAAATATAGTTTTATTGATTAGTTGTTTGATTTATTTTTATCATGAATATATTTTAACTAATAATACTATATGCTAATTATTAGATATTAATTATATCTATCATTGTTAAAAGAATTAATGTCGATTAACATATAAAGATTCATAAATAATAATATTTTTATTAGATAATTAATTTTAGTAGTTAAATAATATGTAAAATATATAAAATGTTGTATTATTTAAATATATTTTGTAATAAAATATATATATTTAATTATATTACATAGTTTTTTATTCAAATTTTATAAATGTAACTGGATTATTAATGTTGTAATATAATTAATAAAATATTATAAATTATTATTATGTAATTAAATTACATGGTATTACTATCTTTATTTTTTAATCTGAAAGATATATTTTTTTATATAAATTTATATTTATTGTATAAAAGTGATATTGTATGAAATCTACGAAAGATAAAATTATTTTATTAAGAAAAAAAATTTTTTATTATGCATACTTATATTATACTTTAGATGCTCCATTAATATCTGATTATGAATATGACGAATTAATGAAACAGTTGCAAGAATTAGAACAGAAAAATAAAAATTTATTAATACCAATAGCTAATAGTTCTCCTACAAACATTGTAGGTTCTATAAATCATCCTGAATTAAAAACTGTAACTCATTTAACTTCGATGTTATCGTTAGATAACGCTTTTAATAGAGAAGACTATTTAAAATTTGAAAAGAAAATATATAAACTATCAGGAATTATTAATTCAATTGAATTATGTTGTGAGCTTAAAATAGATGGGTTAGCTTTAAGTTTACTTTATAAGCAAGGAAAATTAAAATATGCTATCACACGTGGAGATGGTAAAGTAGGGGAGAATGTTACAGTTAATGCTATGACGATAAAATCTATTCCATTAATTTTAAATGGTGAAAATATTCCACCGGTTTTGGAAATTAGAGGTGAAGTATTTATGAAAAAGTATGATTTTATAAAGATGAATACTTATGCTAAAAATTATAAAGATAAATTATTTTCTAATTCACGTAACGCGGCTGCTGGATCATTACGTCAAAAAGATTCTACAATTAGCGCTCAAAGAAATTTAATGTTTTGTGCATATGGGTATAATATAGTAAATGGAATAGAAGATTCTACAACTCATTTAGAAAAATTAAATAAAATAAAAAATTGGGGTATACCTATTAGCAATCATACAGTATTATGTAATAGTTCACAAGAAGTATTTTCATATTTTAATAAAATAAAACATCATCGCATTTTATTAGATTTTAATATAGATGGTATTGTAGTAAAAGTAAATTCTATTAAAATACAAAATTTATTAGGAAATTCAAGTAGATATCCCCGTTGGGCAATAGCTTTTAAATTTAAATCAATTGAAAAGGTAACTAAATTACTTAATGTAGATTTTCAAGTTGGTAGAACGGGAGTTATTACTCCTATAGCTCGTTTGAAGCCAATAGAAATATCTGGGGTAAAGATATCTAACGTTTCTTTATATAATAAAAATGAAATAAAGAAAATAGGATTATGTATAGGCGATTATGTGACTGTTAGTAGGGTCGGAGATGTTATTCCAAAAATTATTAATGTAATATCTTCATCTCATATATCAAGGAGTAACTCTAAAAAAATAATTTTTCCTAAAGATTGTCCAATATGTCATTCTCTCATTATACAAAAAAGTAAATTGGGTAATTCATATTGCAGTGGAGGTTTTAAATGTTTAGCACAGTGTCAACAATCATTAAATCATTTTTTTTCTAAAAAAGGTTTTAATATAAAAGGTTTAGGTCCGAAAATGATTAATAAGTTAATTGATTTTGATTATATTAGCACTCCTGTAGATGTTTTTCGTTTAAAAATAAAGCAATTAATAATATTAAAAGATGTAGGTTTGCATTCTGCCAATAATTTA
Source organism: Buchnera aphidicola (Formosaphis micheliae) (assembly GCF_039403185.1). Taxonomy (NCBI): domain Bacteria; kingdom Pseudomonadati; phylum Pseudomonadota; class Gammaproteobacteria; order Enterobacterales; family Erwiniaceae; genus Buchnera; species Buchnera aphidicola. Next base: position 65,634 of record NZ_CP135047.1, read on the forward strand.
TTGAAAGAAATTGATCGGTCTAGGCATATAAAATTAAATCAATTAATTTATGCTTTAGGAATAGTAGGTATTGGTGAAGTAACTGCTAAATTATTATCTATGTATTTTAATGATATACATAGAATTATGGAAGTTCAGTTGTGGGATTTAAAAAAAATATCAGGTATTGGGCCAATTTTAGCTAATAATATTATTATGTTTTTTAATGATAAAAGAAATAATAAATTTATTAAATGTTTATTAAATCATATCCATATTATTAATTAATGTAAATTGATAGAATAATAATATAATTCTATTTATTTTAATACAATTGTAAAAAAGATGTTGAATTATATTGATGAAATTATTTTTTTTGTATGAAATTAATAATTATATAATTTTTATTGATTATAAATTAAATATATTATTATCAGTTATATGATGTACATTTAAAATTGCATGTGTATTAAAATAAATACATTAATTTTATGTTTATTAATAGATATAAATAATTTTTTATTGATATGGGTCGTGCAGGATTCGAACCTGCGACCAATTGATTAAAAGTCAACTGCTCTACCAACTGAGCTAACGACCCTTTGATAATGATATAAATGATATATAATGGGTGATGACGGACTCGAACCGCCGACAGCCTCCGTGTAAAGGAGGAACTCTACCAACTGAGTTAATCACCCTAAAATTTAAATACTCTATATATAATAATAGTTTCTATTTTAAAGATCAATAGTTTATATATTTTTTTATTTATTTATTTATTGATTAATGATTATATTTTATAATATTCTTTAAAATTGTTACATTGTTGAAATTAGGAAACATAAAATTATTACTGTATGTATAATATATTAATATTTCATATAGATATAATATTTTATAGAGACAAAAACGTATGCAAATAAGAACTCGTTTTGCACCTAGTCCTACTGGATATTTACATATAGGTAGTGCACGCACTGCTCTTTATTCATGGCTTTTTGCTAAAAAAAACAATGGTATATTTATCTTAAGATTTGAAGATACTGATTTTGAACGTTCGACTGAGTCGTCAGTTAAAGGAATAATAAATGGATTAAATTGGTTGAAGTTAAGTTGGGATGAAGGACCTTACTTTCAAAGTAAAAAATTAAAATATTATATTGAGATTATTCATTCTATGTTAAGTACTGGATGTGCTTATAGATGTTATTGTTCCGAAGTAAGACTACAAAAAGTAAGAAAATATCAAATTGAACAGGGTAAAAAACCCAAATATGATGGTAAATGTCGTACATTAAGTAATAATATTCATGTTAATAATTCTTCTTATGTGGTCAGATTTAAAAATCCTGAAAAAGGACAGGTCATTTTTCAAGACCAAATAAGAGGAAAAATTGTTGTTAATAATTCAGAATTAGATGATTTAATTATTTTACGTAGCAATGGTATACCTACATATAATTTTTGTGTAGTAATAGATGATAGGGATATGGACATAACCCATGTAATTCGAGGTGAAGATCATATCAATAATACTCCACGTCAAATTAATATTTTAAAAGCATTAGGGGCAAAAATTCCTTTATATGCTCATGTGTCAATGATAATTGATATTGATGGTAAAAAATTATCTAAAAGAAATAATGTTATTGATGTTATGAAATATTGTAAATTAGGATATTTACCAGAAGCGATATTAAATTATATACTTAGATTAGGTTGGTCTCATGGTGATCAAGAGATTTTTAGTATAAAGGAAATGAAAGAATTGTTTACTTTAGATAATGTTGGTAAATCGTCAAGTTGTTTTAACATAAAAAAATTATTATGGTTTAATCATTATTATATTAATTCATTACCTATAGATTATATTATTCAATGTCTTAAATCGTTTTATACAGAAGCACGCATTAATATTAACAATGGTCCAAATTTAAACATGGTAGTTCCATTGGTGAGGAATAAGTGCAAAACATTAAATGATGTCATCAAGTTAACTCGGTTTTTTTATGAAGAATGTAGTTATTTAAATAACAAGATTATACAAAAATATTTAAATAATAGTAGTATTTTTATGTTAAAAGAGATAAAAAAACAAATAGAAACTTTGTCTATATGGCAGGTTAAAAATATATCGTTAATGATACACGCGTTATCTGATCATTATAAAGTAAGTATAAAAGAAGTCGCTATGCCACTTCGAATTGCTATTACTGGAACTAACGTATCTCCTAGTATTGATATGACTATTTATGTGTTAGGGCGTTATTGTGTGTTAAAACGAATTAATAATGCTTTAGAATATATTTATAACAATTAACTTATTATTTTTTTATTTAAAAATAATTAATTGTTATTTTTTAAATACATTGAAAGATAGATATAATAACATTATTATTGTTTGTGTAATTAATATTATTTATTAATTTTTATGGGACTATAGCTCAATTGGTAGAGCACTTGCATGGCATGTAAGCGATTAGCGGTTCGAATCCGCTTGGTTCCAAATACCAAATATTACATAATTAATATGTATGTGCATTTATAAAATTATTTTTTATGCTATTTGTATAGTGATTACATATAAAATATGTATATATGCTGGAATTGTTTCCCAGCATTTTTTTTACACTTGCATATTCATTATTTCTTGATAAGCAGAAATAACTTTGTTTCTTATTTGTACAGCCATATTAATTGATATTGAAGATTTTTGTAAGTCTATCATTATATCACTCAAAGACACTCCAGGTTTCTCTAATATAAACTCTTGAGAGTTTTTTTTTGCATTATTTTGAGTTAAATTAATACTATTAAGTAAATTATCAATATAATTAGAAAAATTATGAGATGTATTATGGTTATCGTTATCTATATTAGTCAATGTGTTATAGTTAATTTGGTTTACATGATTAGTAATTGTTTCAATAGGCATAGAAATTTTCTTTATATTAGTAGGTATATTATTAAAATATATAATAGCATATTTTAAAATATTACATAAAAAAAATTTTATTAACATAAATATTTTTTTGTTTTTAATTAAAAAATAATATTAACAGTAATTGATCATGACAATATTTTGTTAATTACATAAAATCATTAATTTGATTTTACTACTGATAGCTTATAATATTGTTATCGGACAGGATAATTGTATGAATTTTAAAGTCAAAAATAAAATAGATTCACATTTGAATAATCAGAAAACTTTTTTTAATTTTTTTAATCGATTTAATTTTAGTCTAAAAAGTATTTTAATATTGTTAGTACTAATTTTTTTTATTATATCCTTATTTTTATCATGTTCTAAAACACAAAAATATAGTGTATTATATGACAATTTATCTATCCAAGATAAAAATACTATAGTATCTCATTTATCTAAAATGAAAATTCCTTACCAATTTAACGATCATTCTGGTGCATTATTAGTTCCTGATAATACAATAAATGATATTCGTTTTAAATTAACTGAATATGGGTTGCCTAGAGGATCTAGTATTGGTTTTGAATTGTTAGATAAAGAAAAATTTGGTACTAGTCAATTTAATGAGCAAATTAATTATCAAAGAGCTTTGGAAGGTGAATTAGCTAGGACGATAGAAAAATTAAATTCGATACGTACTGCTACAGTACATTTAGCTTTACCTAAGTCTTCTGTTTTTATTAGAGATAAAAAAGTACCTACAGCATCACTGGTTTTAGAATTACAGACAGGAAAATATTTAGATAAAAACCAAGTTAATTCTATTTTACAATTTGTTTCTAATAGTGTATCAGGATTAATGTTAGAGAATATTACTATTATTGATCAATTTGGAACATTATTAAATCCTAAACATTTTTTTGATGGTGAATTTAATGAAATGCGTTTCAAATATTCTGAAGAATTAGAGAATCGGTATAAAAAACGTATTGAGGATATTTTAACACCTGTAGTAGGTAAAGGTAATGTTCATGCACAAGTAACTGCACAGATAAATTTTAATCACCAGGATAAAATGGAAGAACATTATCAACCAAATTATATGCATTTTCAACAATCTATTAGGTCTCGTCAAAGCACTCATAATTCAGATATAGGTGATCAACATTTCAATGTATCAATTCCTCATAATTTATCTCATTCATTTTCTCATGATTTAAATAAAATTGATAAAGATGTTCCATATGTAAATCGACCATCAGATAGAGATGTTTATTTTCCTAATGATACTAAAATACATAGTGATGATACTGTCAATTACGAATTAGATCGAATTGTCACTCGTACTCAATGTCAAGTTGGTGAAATACAAAGATTATCAGTAGCTGTAGTAGTAAATTATATGAAGGATAAATTGGGTAATTTTGTTCCACTTTCAGAAAATCAAATTAAAGGAATAGAAAATTTAACTCGTCAATCTATCGGATATTCTGAACATAGAGAAGATAGTGTGAATGTAGTTAATGCTTTGTTTGTCAATAATTCAGATGTATTAGATTCAAAAAATATCAATGTATCAGGTAAAAATGTATTAAACTTATCACCTAAAATAAAAAAAATACAAATAAATGATATTACTTCGAATAGTAATACGAACGAGTGGACATTAGTAAAAGATTATCTTATTCATAAATTTAATAATTTATTTAAATATTTTTCATACTATTTGTTAATATTATTCATGATTATTTTAATACAATATATTGTATTTAAAATGTATATAAAGAAAAAAAGATTTTCATGTTTAAATAATCAACAAGAAGACAATAAAATTGAACAAAAAAAAGAAAACAATAAGTATATAGTTGACAAAAATATTAATTTTAATTCTGATTCTGGTAAAAATACTGTAAATATAAATTCTAAAACAGATATGAATAAAATAGAAATGATTATAAAAAAATGGATGAGCGATAGAACATGATGAACAATAGTATTAATGGTATTAAGAAAAGTGCAATTTTATTAATGTTAATAGGTACCGAGAATGCAGTTTTAATATTAAAAAAAATAAAAATTTCAGAAATTAATAGATTAGTTGAATATATGATAAATTTTGATTGTATTTCCAATACAGAAATTGATTTGGTTTTAAAAGAATGCGCAGATTTTTTTAGTCCAGTAGTACTAAATATTCAGAATAATTATCATGATTATATATTTTCTATTCTTCATCAAGTATTTGGAGAAGAGGTTGCTAATAACTTAATAGAAGATGTTATTGATGAAATGAAAATTCGTTCTGGTATTGATCAATTTAATAATATAGATTGTATTCAATTATTTTCTTTAATTTGTAATGAACACATTCAAGTCGTTACTGCGATTATGATGCATATGCAAGAACGTCAATTAGTTAAATTATTAACTTTTTTTTCTGAAAAACAACGTTCAGAAATAATTTTTAGAATGGTTCAATTTAGCGGATTAAAAAAAAGAGGTAAAAAGGAATTATTAAAAATAATCAATGATATACTAAACAATTGCAGAATTTCTCTTCATAATTTAATGGGTACAAAAAAAATAGTTGATATTATAGATTTAATGCATATTGAAGATAAAAAAACATTAATTAATAATTTATCAAAATTTGATACAGATATAACAGAAAATATTTTAGATAAAATTTTTTTATTTGAGAATATTATAGATATAGATGATAAATATATTTTTAGTTTATTACAAGAGATAGATTTAAATAAAATATGTATAGCTTTAAGAAATACAAATAAGACATTACAAGATAAATTCATTAAAAATATTGAAAAAAAACATGTAAATTATTTACGTCAAGAATTGTTAAAAAATACGAATGTATCAGATATGGAAATTAAAAAAGCTAGAAAACATATAGTAAAAATAATTATTCATTTATTGAAGAATGGCATAATTTTTATGCGAGAAGGTAAAAGTAATCATGTCTAATATTACATCTAATAAAATATGGAAAAAATGGTATCCTGACGAGTTAAAATCTGAGTTTAATATTAGCACTGTTAAACCTATAGTAAATCAAAAAAAAATGTTATATCAACTTAAAAAAAATAAGTCTCAGAGAGATCCTTCTAATAAAAAAGAGATTAATAATCTATCAAAAAACAAAGATTATAGTATAGCATATAATGAAGGTTTAAAGAAAGGTGAAGAAATAGGTTATAAAATTGGAATAGAACAAATGTTGTCTAATAATAATAAAAATCATTATAATGAACAAAATAAAATAAATTCTATTTTATCAAATTTTGAATCAGAATTGAATGCCATAGATGATGTTATCGTGCCGAAATTAGTACAATTAGTTTTAAAAGTAACAGCAAAAATAATAGGAGAGACACATTTAATTAAGGAATCAATGATATTAAATAAAATTAAAGAAATATTAAAAACGAAATGTATAATTTGTGATAAACCGAAATTAATAATTAATCCAAATGATAAAAATTTAGTTGAAAAACATTTTAAAAAAATTTTTAATACATATGGATGGAAGATTATTTGCAATAAAGATATACATTCGGGTGGATGTAAAATAGAATCAGAAGGTGGCAATGTAGATTCTACTCTGACTACTTATTGGCGTGAGTTATGTAAATTATCTTTATTGAATGAGAATTATTCATGAATTCAAGATTAAAAAAATGGATTAAAAAATTAAATGATTTTGAAAAAAAAATACATTTTTTTCCTGAAAATTTTATTTTTGGTTATGTAGTGGGTGTAAATGGTAGCATATTAGAAGTAAGTGGATTAAATGTACCTATAGGTTCAATATGTTTTGTAGAAACTATAATTTGTGGACAAGTTATAGAGATAGATTGTGAGGTTATTAGTTTTAAAAAAAATAAATTATTATTAATTATGTTTGAACAAACGATTGGTATACAACCATATTCAAGAGTATTTTTAAAGTCATATAATAAAAAAATGATTCATATAGGTAAACCTATGCCTATAGGTGATCAATTATTAGGCAGAGTCATAGATAATTTAGGTCGTCCTTTAGATGGATTATCTCGCTTAAATTTAGAAGAATATTCATTTTTACAATTTAAAAAAATAAATCCTTTATATCGTCAACCAATTACTGAAGTATTAGATACTGGAATTAAATCTATAAATGCATTATTAACTATAGGTAAGGGGCAAAGAATTGGCCTATTTTCTAGTTCAGGATTAGGAAAAAGTGTTTTATTAGGAATGATAGCCAGATATACTAAAGTTGATATTATTATTGTTGCATTGATAGGAGAACGCGGTAGAGAAATAAATGATTTTATTAACAATATACTTGGAAAGGAAGGATTATCACGTTCTGTAATTATTGCTGTACCTTCTAATTATTCTGCTATATCGCAGGTGCAAGGTGCACTTTATGCTACATATATTGCCGAATATTTTCGTAACAAAAAATATCATGTATTATTGATTATGGATTCTTTAACACGTTATGCAATGGCACATAGAGAAATTGCTTTATCTATTGGTGAATTACCAGCTATAAAAGGTTTTCCCCCATCTGTTTTTTCTAAATTATCGCATTTAGTTGAGCATGCTGGTAATGGACTTAATGATATTGGTTCCATGTCAGCTATTTATACAGTTTTGACAGAGATAAATATAGACAATGATCCAATTTCAGAAGTTACGCGATCTTTTTTAGATGGACATATAGTTTTATCTAAATTATACGCTGATTCCGGTCATTATCCTGCTATTGATATTGAAACATCAATTAGTCGTTTAACGACCAGTTTAGTAAATTCTACATATTATTTTAAAATACGTGATTTTAAGAGATTAATATCTGTTTATCAAAGTAATAAAGAGTTAATTAATATTGGTGCATATGTTGCAGGGAATAATCTAATTTTAGATAAAGCCATTAAACTCTGGTCTAAAATAGAAAATTTTTTAATTCAAGATATTAATTCTTCTTTCAATTATATTGATTCTTGTCAAGCATTATTAGAAATTTTAGATTAAATTAATCTATATAGGAAAAAATATGGTATGGAATAAACGAGTAGTTAATATATTAATATTATTAGAAAAAAAAAAATAGAATGTTTTTTAAAAGATTTGAATACTATTTCTTTACAAGAAAAGCGTATATTTGATAAGTTAAATTTATTAAATAGTTATTATATGGATTATAAAAAATTATTAAATCATAATTTGAAATTTGGTATCTTCGGCAGTAAATTAAAAAATTATGTTAATTTTATTGAAGTGTTATCAATTGGTATAAAAAAACAAAATGAAATATATAAACAATATCAAGAAAAGTTATATTATATGCGTTGTAATTGGAAAAAATATAATAGCAAATTAAAAATGTGGCGTATTTTAAAAAAAATGTTGGAACAAAAAATGTTACAGAGAAAATTAGTTTTAGAACAAATGTATGTAGATGAATTAACTTGTGTAAAATCATGCATAAATAAAGAGGTGAATAATTTTTGAAAATACACTATTTTAGGAATACACAAGATCGTATTACTCAGTACTTAGAAAAAATTCATACACAAAAGAGTACTACTATAATACGTTCATTTAATTTTTTTTTAATAAATATTTACAGATAAATAGAATAAAAAATAAAAATAATTTTAATTTATTAAAATCTTATAATGTCGTCGATTTATTTTTACAACGTATAAAGAATTTTAATAAATCACTGGTTTTATTAAATACAAAAAAAATAATATTGTTGCATAAAAAAGAAAAAATAAATATTTTATTTAATAAGTTACATCGAAAAAATTTGATTCTAAATCATAAAAATGGCACTTTGAATAATTTAGAGTTATATTCAAATACTATTAATTTCTTTAAGACTATTTTTTTTTTAATTTTTTTGAAAAGTATAAAAACGTATCGTCTTTTATTACAATGAAATTAATGAAAAATAATGAATCTTGTATTGGAGAAATTATAGATAATTTCAAAGAAGACATAAATAATTTTTTTAGTGTTTTTATGTTGGATAAATATATTAATAACATTCGTTATCTATATAACAATGGTGATATTTTTATTTTTGATATTAAAATGAAGGATAATATTTTATTATCATTAATTCATATATCACATCATGTAAACTTTAATATGAAAAATTTTTCAGATTTCTTGTTTATTAAAAATAGAATAAGTAATGATGAAAACACAATATATATGAAATTAAGTTCTTATAGTAATAAAAATATTTTAATGTGGAAACGATTAGTAGATGTATCGCCTGTAAATAATAATTATAATATAATGTATGATAACGTTTTACATATACTATTGAATCAAAAATATTTAGGTGAATTATTTTTAACATTAAAAATAAATTTTATAAAAAAAATAGCTAAAATTTATTTAATATCTAAAAACAGTCAAATGTTTACTATTTTTAAATCATCAATTAATAATTTAAAAGAAATTTTTGATAAAAATCATATTACATTATCAGCATGTTTCGTTAATAATAAAAGTATATATCAAAATATCCATATGTTAGAGTTGCAGAATGTGTATTCTAAAATATTATACTCTAGTTTTATTTTTAAAAAACATATTAAAGGGTATTTTTTTAATAAAATAAATTTTACCTATGTACACAACAATTTTTTTCCTGCTCATAAAATAGATATATATATTTAATATATAATATAAAATAATTAATAAAAGTATTTATATTATATCTCTATAATAATAGAAGTATTATGTCTGATAATATATATCTTTATTCTGTTAATTTGTGAAATTGTTTTTTGATTTAGAGAGTCTCATATGAAAACTAATATTAATGTTTTAAATTCTATTGATATTATTAATAAAAAAATAAAAGATGATAAAAATCGATTAGAAATATTTCAAAAAAATTATTTATATCGTTTAGACATAAATAAATATTATCATTTAATTAAATTAGATTTAAATTTATTAAATAAGATAAATAGTAGTTTTTTAAAATTTTTTTGTTCAGATATATCTATGTTTTTAAATTTAGAAAATATTAAGATTACATTATCTAATACTATAATTCAGACATATAGTAAATATATATCTCAATTTAAAAGGCCAATTAGTGTTAATTTAATAGAATTAAATTCTAATAAAGATATTTTTCTAATTATTTTTTCAGATAATTTTTTATCTATGATAATAGATAATTTATTTGGGGGAAGTGAATTAAAAAAAATAACAAACAATTATAGACATGTTGGTGTTACACCATATGAACGACGAATTATAAAAAAAATAGTAAAAATATTACTTTTAGGATATCAAAAAGCTTATCAAGAAACATTTCCTGTTAATATGAAATATATTCAATCACATGTAGAATCAGATTTTCATAAATTATCTTTTGCGAATCATATGTTTATTATTACATCTTTTGATATAACTATAGGATATTTTAAAAGTACATTTAATATCTTATTGCCTATATTTACTATTAATGAATTAAAAAAGTTACCATATTACATAGATATTAATAAATCGAAGATATATAAAGATAAAGAAAAAAATGATTTATTTAATAATGTTAATTATATATATTTAACGTTAATTGCAAAATTAACTAAAATTTGTTTACCGTTAAATAAAGTATTAAACTTAAAAATAGGAGATGTTTTACCTATTAATAAACCTAATCATGGTATTGTTTACGTTGATACTGTTCCTATATTTTTAGGAGAATGTACTATAGTTGATAATAAGTATGCTTGTTGTATTAGAAGTGTGGTTAAATTAACTCGTAAATAATGATTTAAATTAGTAAAATTCAATAGATGGAAATTAATATATGTCTAACAATGAAAAGTTAAAAAATAAAGCAGATATTAAATTAATAAAAGACAATAATGTTAATAATCATATAAGTACTAATGTTAATAATCATATAAGTACTAATGTTAATAATAATATAAATACTGATATTAATAATAATATACAGACTAATGTTGATAATGATTTAAATGCTGATGTTAATAATGATTTAAATGCTAATGTTAATAATGATGTAAATGCTGATGTTGATAATAATTTAAATGCTGATGTTGATAATAATTTAAATGCTAATGTTAATAATGATTTAAATGCTAATGTTAATAATGATTTAAATGCTAATGTTAATAATGATTTAAATGCTGATGTTGATAATAATTTAAATGCTGTTGTTAATAATGATTTAAATGCTAATGTTGGTAATAATTTAAATGCTGTTGTTAATAATGATTTAAATGCTAATGTTAATAATGATTTAAATGCTGATGTCGGTAATGATATAAATACTGATGTTGATAATGATTTAAATGCTGATGTTAATAAAATAAAAAAGTTTGTTAACATAGATAATTCAAGTAGTACCACATTATTAAATGGAATTAATCATATTTTTGATATATCCGTTAATGTTACAGTACAATTAGGGAAAGTAAAAATTAAGATAGCAGATTTATTGAATTTGTCTTCTGGATCAATATTAATATTAGATAAATATATTGGTGATTCTTTAGATATTTTTGTAAATGATTCATTAATAGCTAAAGGTGAAATAGTAGTAGAAAAAGATAAATATGGAATACGTATTACTAATATTATGGATTGTTTAAACAATGTAAATTATCAGAGTTAATAATTAATGAAAAATGATATCATACAACCTATATCTGTTATATTATCCAATGCAATTTCTAATAAGACATTAACTCAAGCTAGTTATTCATTGATACATATAATTCTATTAATTTTGTTTTTAAGTTGGTTAACGAAAAAATTATTTTTAATAAAAAAAATTGAATTAAATAATTTAATTAAAATTAGATCTAGAATTTCAATTGGTTCGCACGAAAGTATTTTAATAGTAGATGTACCAAACAATATTAGATTAATTGTTGGTGTAACAAAAAATAATATTTCTACTCTACATACTTTAACTGATATTAAAAAAAAAAATATTAGTAATAATAAACAATTACATTCAAATGTTATATTACAAAAAATAAATTTTAAAAAAAATTTTTTTTTAGTATTAAAAAAAATAAGTTCTTTGCGTATGTATTTATTGTTTTTTTTATGTTTATTTTCGCCTACAGTTTATTCAGCAACATCATCAGATATTATGGGTAGTACATTGTTACAACAAGTAGGAAAAGAATGGTCATTTTCTATTCAAGCATTGCTGTTTATTAGTGCTTTAACATTTTTACCAGCTATATTATTAATGATGACTAGTTTTACGCGAATTATTATCGTATTTGGTTTGGTGAGAAATGCATTAGGGACACCTTATGCTCCTTCTAATCAAATTTTAGTAGGATTAGCATTATTTTTAACATTTTTTATTATGTCTCCTATTTGTGATACTATATATAATACAGCTTATTTACCTTTTAGTCGAGATGAAATTAGTATGTCAGTGGCAATAGAGAAAGGTATCTGTCCTCTAAAAAAATTTATGATTAATCAAACGCGTGAGTCAGATTTAAAATTATTTTCTACTTTAGATAAAGCTTCATCTTTTACTAATAAAGATGATATTCCTATGAGGATCGTATTACCATCTTTTGTTACTAGTGAATTAAAAACGGCTTTTCAAATTGGATGTACTATTTTTATTCCATTTGTGATTATTGATTTAGTTATCGCAAGTGTTTTAATGTCATTAGGTATGATGATGGTACCGCCTTCTTCTATATCGTTACCTTTTAAGTTGATGTTGTTTGTTTTAGTAGATGGATGGCAATTACTCATTACTTCTTTAGCTCAAAGTTTTTTTGTTAATTAATATATAATATTTTATTTAATATTTTTAACATTCACGTTTCATTTATTTTTGAGATTAATATGACAATCGAATATATAATGACACTTTTTCATGAAGCAATGAAAGTAGGTTTAATGATTTCTGCTCCTATATTATTATCTGTTTTATTAACTGGTTTAATAATTAGTGTATTACAAGCTGCTATGCAGGTAAATGAACAAACGTTATCTTTCATTCCAAAAATTATTTCTGTTTTAGTTACGATTATTATATTAGGTCCATGGATGTTAGGTGTAATGTTAGATTATATAAAAACCATATTTTATAATTTACCTATGGTTGTTAACTAATGAATATTCTATATAGCTCTAATGTTTCGTTGTTTATTTTATATTTTTTGTTTCCTTTTGCTCGTATATTATCATTTATTGCAACTGTTCCTTTATTTGAAAATAGATTTATAGGATATAAAATAAAATTTATTTTATCAGTGGTAATAACTTATTTAATTATTCCTTTTATACCAACATTAGAGATAATTTCATTATCATATATCAGCATTGTTATATTAATACAACAAATATTAATTGGAACAATGTTGGGATTAACAATACAATGGATTTTATCAATAGGTCAAATAGCAGGAGAAATAGTAGGATTACAAATGGGTTTATCTTTTTCTACTATATTTGATAGTACTAGCAGAACTAATGTATCTATAATATCTCGTTTTTTTTATATATTATTTTCTGCATTGTTAATGTCATGTAATATACATATTTGGATAATATTGATATTAGTATATACTTTTTATACAATACCTATTAGTCAAATAACATTAAATTCCATTGTATTTATAGATATAGTCAAGTTTTTTAGTATAATTTTTAGTTATGGTATGATGTTAATTTTGCCAATTATGGTAATTTTATTAATATTAAATGGAGTAATGAGTATATTTAATCGCATTGTATCTCAGATTTCTTTTTTTTCAATAGGATTACCTATTACTTTGTTAACTGGTATGTTTATGTTGTATATGTTGTTAGTTAATTGTGGTCCTTATTTAAAAAATTTATCACAGTTCTTAATGTTATTTTTTATGACTATCTTGAGTACATTAAAATAAATAATATAACATTATTAATTTGAATTTTTTAAAAGTTTATTTTTTTAATTACTTATTTTTTATATAATTTATGTTAATGTTATTTCAATAATAAAGAACAGACCTTAATTAACTAATTAATTAGAGTCTGGTCTTCTTATTAAGTATTTTAAAGTAATAATTAATTGTTAGGTAATTATTTTATTTTATTTTCTTGATATAATACACGTTTTTGAAGAATAGGATCATATTTCTTTAATTTTAATTTGTTAGATGTATTACGTTTATTCTTAGTTGTGGTATAGAAATGTCCTGTGCCAGCAGAAGAAGTTAATTTTATTTTTTCTCTATTGTTTTTTGCCATATTTTATCTCGATTTTTTTTATTAATTTCTTGTAAAACTGTATATATTCCTTTTTTATCAATTAAGCGCATACCTTTTGTAGATACACGTAAAATTATAAATCTTTTTTCTTCAGGAATCCAAAAACGATGAAAATGTAAATTAGGTAAAAATTTTCTTTTAGTGGCATTCATTGCGTGTGATCTATAATTTCCGACCATTATTTTTTTTCCTGTAATTTGACAAATTTTAGACATATTTTATCTCATTTGATTAAAAAAATGATTTGAATTTAAGTATAAATAATATGATTAATTAAATTAGTATCTTTTAATACTATGTATTATTTCCTTCTTAGCATATTCTATATTTTCCCATCCGATAATTTTTACCCATTTGTTTTTTTCTATTTTTTTATAGTGTTTAAAAAAATGAAAAATTTGATCACGCAGTAAATTTGGTAAATCACATATGTCTTTGTATTTATCATACATTGAATAAATTTTAGAATGTGGTAATGCAATAATTTTTACATCTTCTCCAGATTCATCACTCATTTTTAACAATCCAATCGGTCTAGATCTTATTACTGAACCTGGTTGAATTGGATAAGGAGTATGAACTAGAGCGTCTAATGGATCACCGTCATTAGATAAGGTATAATTAATGTATCCATAATTACATGGATAGAACATAGGAGTTAACATAAATCTATCAACAAATAAAGCACCTGTTTTTTTTTCTATTTCATATTTTATTGGATTAGAATGAGATGAAATTTCAACAATAATATTAATATCTTCTGGAGGATTAATACCTGATGGTATTTTATTTAATGACATAAAGTTATATTCCTAATTATGTTAAATATAGTAAAGAAATAATAAGTATATAATATAGTTAAATGTATATGAATAATAATTTATTAATTGTATTCTATTTTTTATTAATTATAATATTAATGGTATTATTAGTAAATAATAGAGTTTTTTAAAATGTGAGTTATATAAATATGTATTAATTAATAATATAAATAATACTGTAATAGTATGATTTTAATATATTTATATATTTATGTGTTTTATTTTTATTAAATTAATGTATTATGATTAGCATTATTTTTTTTAATTTAGTAAGGGTTTATAATGTATGAAGTTAGAGATGTTTTTTTAGAAGAAAGAAAGTTAAAAGATATAGCAATAACGTGTATAGAATTAGCAAAAAATCAAGTAGATAGTATTGAAGTAAAAATTAAAAAAACTCAAGGTATGAATGTTACTGTACGCAAAGGTATAGCAGAATATATAGAATTTAGTAATGATAGTATTTTGTTTCTTACAGTATATAAAAAAAATTGTAAAGGATCTGCTTCTTCAACAAATTTTAGAACTGATGTTATAAAAAAAACTTTACAAGCAGCAATTACCATTGCTGAAAATACATCAATAGATTGTTATGCAGGATTACCACATATAAAAAATTTAGCTATTGATGATAAAATTATTGACTTGAATTTATTACACCCTAAATATATTAATTTAAATCATGCATTTGAATTAGCGTTATTAGCAGAAAATGCAGCTTTTAAATTTGATTCACGAATTGTTAATTCTGAAGGAGTATCTTTTAGTAGTGCTTTATCAACTATAGTTTGTTGTAATAGTATTGGTTTATTACAAGGATATAGTACTAGTTTATATTCTTTATCATGTGGAAGTATTGCTCAATCACATAATATTATGCAAAGAGATTACTCATATTCTATTGCAAGAAAAATAGATGATTTAAACCCAGCACAATCAATAGGAGAAGAAAGTGCCAAACGTAGTATAGCACGTCTATATCCTAAAAAAATAAATTCAATTAAATCACCTGTTATTTTTTCTTCTGAAGTATCTCCTAGTTTTTTTTATCATTTTGCAAATGCTATTAATGGTTACAATGTTAATAATAAATCTACATTTTTATTAAATGAGTTAAATAATTATATTTTTCCAAAATTTTTAAGTATTTCAGATAATCCACATATCAAAAAAGGATTAGGTTCTAAACCTTTTGATAATGAAGGCGTGTATACAAGGACTCAATTAATTGTTAATCAAGGGAAATTAATTAGTTGGCTATTGGATTCTTATACAGCTATAAAATTAGGTTTAAATACTACAGGACATTCTGGAGGTATCCATAATTTATTAATTCAAGATCATTTAAGTAATAATGTAAATTTTATAAATTTATTAAAATATATGAATACAGGATTACTAGTGACTGAGTTAATGGGAGATGGAGTTAATATTACTACTGGAGATTATTCAAGAGGTATATTCGGTTTTTGGATAGAGAATGGAGTAGTACAATATTCTGTAAGTGAAGTGACTATATCTGGTAATCTTAAACAAATGTTTCAAGATATCATAAAAATTAGTAATGATATTAATATCAATAGCTGTATAAAGTGTGGTTCTTTATTATTATCTAATATGCAAATTTCTGGTTTATAAAAAATTTTTATAATTTAATGAATTTGATATTTTGCATTTTTTTGTTAGATGAAGCTGACCTATAAGCCGGATTCTGTTTTTGACAATCATTTATCTAGACTAATAATCACTTATTAGTTCAAGCAGCCTACCCAGGTTTTAGTATGGGCCGTACTTTTATTTATTATTTTATTAACCTTTATTTGGCTTTGCTCCAGATGGAGTTTACACGGCCGAAACTGTTACCAGTTTCGCGGTATGCTCTTACCATACCTTTTCATCCTTACCTAATATTTTAATAATATATATATGTTTATTTGGCGGTTTTTTTCTGTTGCACTAGTCGTAAGATTTCTCTTCCCAGGTGTTACCTGGCATCTTTGCCCTATGGAGTCCGGACTTTCCTCTTCTACATATTTTTTTTTATAATAAAATGTATATTTTAAATTTATGAGCAGCGATTGTCTGGTCAGCTTCAAAGTTATATTACATTATTTTTATAATAATGTCACCATCTAACGCAATAGAAAATAATAATTATTTGTTTTGTATGTGTTTTTAAATATATTTAATTATTTTTTAGTAATAAATAAATTAATTTTTTATATGTATTAATGAATTTTAATACTATATATTTAGTATTATATAGATTGATTTACATACATAGGTGTAATTTTATATTATGTACGAAAAATGATATAATTTATTATAGTAAAAATTAATTTTTTTTATAGTATATTTTTTAAATGATTTTAACAATATAAAGTAAATAAACATTAAATGAAAAATAGTTAATATAAGTTAATAATTTATTTTTATAATTTATATTATATATAATATGTTATTCATTTTTTATAAGATGAAATAATATACAACTATTGATTAGTGAATATAAAGTTTTTTTTATTAAAAAATAAATTGATAACTATTATATGACGATAATCATATATTAGAAAAAATATTTTTGTTATAAATTAAATTGATAAGGTAATTTTTTTTAGTTTTTAAAAAATTTAAGAAAAAAATAATTTTTTTATATTGTTATATTTGATCACTTTGTATTGTTATGGTTAATAAATTGAAAAGAGTTGTTATAACTGGATTAGGAATTATTTCTAGTATTGGAAATAATAAAAATGAAGTATTATATTGTTTAAAAAATGGAAAATCAGGTATATCTTTTTCTCAAAAAATGAAAAATATGGGTTTACGTAGTCATATATGGGGAAACATAAAATTAAATACCAAACATTTAATTAATTATAGAATGATGCGTTTTATGAATGATGCATCTATTTATGCATATTTGTCTATGTTAGAAGCGGTAAAAGATGCTTTTCTATCTCCTGAAATATATACTAATAACATACGTATAGGTTTAATAGTGGGGTCAGCAGGAGGTTCTCCTAAAAATCAGATCTCTGGGATAGATTCTATAAGAAGTTCACGTGGTTTGAAATCAGTAAGTCCATATATTATATTAAAAACCATGTCTTCTAGCGTTTCAGCATGTTTATCAACAATATTTAATATTTGCGGGGTAAGTTATTCTATTAGTTCAGCATGTTCGTCTTCTGCTAATTGTATTGGTAATGCTTTTGAATTAATTCAGTTAGGTAAACAGGACATTATTTTTACTGGAGGGGCTGAAGAATTAAATTGGGAATTAGCATATCAGTTTGATGCAATAGGAGCATTATCAACTCATTATAATATTTCACCAGAAACAGCATCTCGTGCTTTTGATATTGATAGGGATGGATTTGTGATTTCAGGAGGAGCTGGTATATTAGTAATTGAAGAATTATTTCATGCATTATCTCGCGGTGCTAATATATATGGAGAAATTATTGGATATGGATCGAGTTCTAATGGATTTCATATGGTTACTCCTTCTAAAAAAGGATCTATTCATTCTATGGTATTAGCATTAAATGAAGCAAAAACATCAATTGATTATGTAAATGTACATGCTACTTCGACTCAATTAGGAGATGTTGAAGAAATTCAAGCTATTTATGAAGTATTTGGTAAAAATAAGGTGCCTTATATATCAGCAACTAAATCTATGACAGGACATTCTTTAGGAGCATCTGGTGTTCATGAAATAATTTATAGTTTATTAATGATGAAATATAATTTTATTGCACCAAGTATTAACATAGTTAGATTGGATCCTAACATTAAGGATGTATCCATTATTACTAAAACATTTTATACTTCCATAAAAACGATTATGTCTAATAATTTTGGTTTTGGGGGAGTAAATGTAACTTTAATTATAAAAAAATATTTTAGTGAATGTTAACATGCTATTAAATAACAAAAGTATAATATATTTATTGAGTATTTTTTATGTTTTATTTGTGTATTTTATATATTAAATTAATTATTTATGGAAATGTGTTATATCATTATAAGAAATATTAAAATATAAAATATATAAAATTTATTAAGGAAGTATGTAGATGAATCAATTAGAAGCTTTAAAAAAAATGACTACAGTTGTTATAGATAGTGGAGATGTGGAGTCTATTTTGAAATACAAATCTCAAGATGCTACCACGAATCCAAGTTTAGTACTTCAAGCTATGTCGCTAAAAATTTATCAAACACTATTAGATGAAGCAATTAGTTATGCTAGAAAAATTGGTGGAAATCATAAAAAAAAGGTAGAAAATGCCATTTATAAAATTATGGTTTCTCTTGGAATTAATATTTTAGAGAATATATCAGGACAAGTTTCTATTGAAGTAGATGCTCGTAATTCTTTTGATAAAGAAGCTTCTATTAAACAAGCAAATAAATTAATTAATATGTTTGAAACCAAAGGAGTAAATAGGTCTAGAATTTTAATTAAATTAGCAGCAACTTGGGAAGGAATTAAAGCTGCTGAAGAATTAGAAAAAAATAATATTCATTGTAATTTAACGCTTTTATTTTCTTTTGCTCAAGCTAAAGCATGTGCAGAATCCAATGTATATCTTATTTCTCCTTTTGTTGGAAGAATTTATGATTGGTATAATAAGAACACTTTTATAAATGATTATTCATGTGATACAGATCCTGGTGTAATAGCAGTACGTAAGATATATTATTATTATAAAGAATATAATTATTCTACAATAATTATGGGAGCTAGTTTTCGTAGAAAAGAACAAATTTTAGCTTTAGCAGGATGTGATCGTTTAACTATATCACCTGTATTTTTAGAAGAATTAAAATCTAGTACTGATTTTTTTGAACGTAAATTATTTTGTATAAAAAAAAGTAATAAATTACCTGAAAAAATACGAAAATCAGATTTTAATTGGTTTCATAATCAAGATGCTATGGCAGTAGATCAATTATCTGATGGAATTCGAAGATTTGGAGCTGATCAAATTAAATTAGAGAAAATAATATCAAGTAGATTGTAATAAATATATATAAATAATAAATCTTGAATTGATATATTATTTATAGTAATGATTATTATTACGTTCATAATATTTAAGTATTAATTAATTTTATAATAAGGATGTAAATATGTATTCAAATAGTGATTTATCAAATGCTATTAGATGTTTAAGTATAGATGCTATTCAACGTGCTAATTCAGGACATCCAGGTATGCCTATGGGAATGGCAGATATTGCTATGGTATTGTGGAGACAGTTTTTAAAACATAATCCTAAAAATCCTTTATGGGATAATAGAGATCGTTTTATATTATCTAATGGGCATGGATCGATGTTGTTATATAGTATTTTGCATCTTACCGGTTATGATTTATCTATTAATGATTTAAAAAATTTTAGACAATTAAATTCTAAAACTCCAGGTCATCCAGAAATAGGATGTACTCCTGGGATTGAAATTACAACAGGACCATTAGGTCAAGGTTTGGCTGCAGCTGTAGGAATGGCTATTGCTGAACGTAGTTTAGGTTCTTATTTTAATAGATATGGTTATAATATAATAGATCATTATACATGGGTATTTATTGGTGATGGATGCTTAATGGAAGGTATTTCACATGAAGTGTGTTCGTTGGCAGGTACTTTTGGTTTAGGTAAACTTATTGTTTTTTATGATAGAAATGGAATTTCTATAGATGGTAATACTAATGATTGGTTTAATGATGATACTTCAGTACGTTTTCAATCATATTATTGGCATGTAGTTAATAATGTAGATGGACATAATATAGAATCTATAAAAAATGCTATTATAGAGTCTAAAAGTGTTATAGATAAGCCATCCATTATTATTTGTGATACAGTGATTGGTTTTGGTTCTCCTAATAAATCTGGTAAATCAGAATCTCATGGTTCTCCGTTAGGTAATGAAGAAGTTTTATTAACGAAAAAAAAATTAAATTGGTTATACAAACCATTTTATATTCCTGAAGAAATATATAGTCAATGGGATGCAAGTATTGTTGGTGAAAAGTTAGAAAAACAATGGAAGAAAGAGTTTAAAAGATATGAAATACGTTATCCTGTTTTAGCAGAAGAATATAGACGAAGAATGAATAAAAAGTTACCTAGTATTTGGGATAGAGAGATGGAAAAATTTATTCAACTCTTACAAAAATCTCCTCAGACTATAGCAACTAGACAAGCATCACAAAATACATTAGAACTAATAGGAAGTTTATTAAATGAATTAATAGGTGGATCAGCTGATCTTTCTCCTAGTAATTTAACTATATGGTCAGGTTCTAAATCAATTAAAAATGATTTTTCAGGTAATTATATACATTATGGAGTTAGAGAATTTGGAATGACAGCTATTTCTAATGGAATTTCTCATCATGGAGGATTTATTCCATATAGTGCTACTTTTTTAATATTTGTTGAATATGCAAAAAATGCTGTTCGTATGGCTGCGTTAATGAAAACTCAACAGATTTTAATTTATACACATGATTCTATTGGATTAGGTGAAGATGGACCTACTCATCAACCTATAGAACAGTTATCTTGTTTACGTTTTACTCCTAATTTAAGTGTTTGGAGACCTAGTGATCAAGTAGAAACAGCAATTGCATGGAAATATGCGATAGAAAGACAACAAGGACCAACAGCATTAATTTTGTCTCGTCAAAATGTACCTCAATTGTTTAGGACTAATATTCAGTTAATAGATGTTAAAAGAGGCGGGTATATATTGAATCAAGATTCTGAATGTCCTGAAATTATTATTATTTCTACTGGTTCTGAGCTAAAAATTGCAGTAGAAGTAGCTAAAGCGTTAAATTGTAGTGGTCACATGATTAGAGTAGTTTCTATGCCTTCTACTGATGTATTTGATCAACAAAATTTGTCATACAGAGAAAGTGTATTGCCTCCTTTATTAATTAAACGTGTTGCAATTGAAGCTGGAATTACAGATTTCTGGTATAAATATGTTGGTTTAAATGGATTAATTATAGGTATGAATTCATTTGGTGAATCTGCTCCAGCTAAGCAATTATATGATAAATTTGGTTTTAATGTTCAAGATATTGTAAGAAAAATAAAATTACATTTTTCTTTGTAACTTATGTTAAAAAAAATTAATATAAATTATGTATATATAAATTAATACTACAAAATTATTTTTGTTTAAAATGATAGTACAAAAAATATATACTATGTTTTTTATTTATAAAGTAAGTATGAAAGGGTATATTTATGTGTTGTCCTATTTTAAATTTAGCCAAACAATTAATTGAAATACCATCTATTAGTCCATTAGATTTAGGTTGTCAAAAAATTATAACTCAACGTTTATCTGATATAGGTTTTACAGTAGAAGAAATGAATTTCAAAGATACTCATAATTTATGGGCAACAAGAGGTGTAGGAAGAAATTTAACTTTTTTAGGGCATACTGATGTAGTGGATCCTGGAAAATTAAGTGATTGGAATACAAAACCTTTTGTTCCAGTAGTAAATGATGGTATATTATTTGGCAGAGGATCTGCTGATATGAAAGGTGCTTTAGCAGCTATGATAGTAGCTGTTGAAAGATTTATTAGAGATTATCCTAAATATAATGGAAAAATATCCTTTTTAATTACTTCAGATGAAGAGTCACATGCTATTAATGGTACTAAACATGTAGTGGAAGAATTACAATTAAGAAATGAAAAAATTGATTATTGTTTAGTTGGAGAACCGTCTAGTTCTAAAATATTAGGTGATACCATTAAGAATGGTAGAAGAGGTTCTATAACTGCGGACTTAGTAGTTTATGGAAAACAAGGACATGTTGCGTATCCTCATTTAGCTAATAATTCTATACATATTATTGTTCCATTTCTTTCATCATTACTTTTGACAAATTGGAGTAATGGGAATGTTTTTTTTCCACCTACTAGTTTACAAATTATAAATATTACAACAGGGAATAGTGTTAATAATATGATTCCAGGAGAAATTAATATAAAATTTAATTTTCGTTTTGGGAATGATGTTACTGTTGAGATAATTAAAGATCTAGTAGATAAAATATTATCTAATTTTTTGTTAAAATATTCTATTAATTGGACTGTTTCAGCTCAACCATTTTTGACAAAAACAGGTAATTTCATAGAAGTAGTAAAAAATGTAATAAAAGATGTTATAAAAATTCCTACTAAAATTGTTACTACAGGAGGTACATCTGATGGTCGTTTTGTGTCTGTTATGGGATCTCAAATAATTGAATTAGGTTTGATCAATAAAACGATTCATCAAGTTAATGAACATATTTCTATTGTTGATTTACAATTATTATGTAAAATATATGAATATATTATAAAAAAAATAATGATTGACAATCATTAAATCATTGATTTTTTTATACGTTTTAAGACTATATTTTCAGAGTACCAAAATGATACTCTGTGATTTGTTGGTTATATAATATAAATGGATATATAAATTAATTAATGAATGCATTAGATTTAATTTGTTTTAAAAAGTTCTATTTTTATAGATTAAAAGATAATTAATTATTTTTTATGATATATTTGATCTTTTTTGTAAAAAGTAAAATACGTATTGTTATATTAGTAAATTATTTTTTTTTTATATATTTTTCTTGCATATTATTTGGGTATAATCCGATATCTTTTAAAATTTTTGTTAATATCATTTGTGTGTAAGGAGATAATGGTGTCATAGGAAGTCTTAATGTGTCAGAGGAAATTAATCCTATTTTTTTTGCTGCCCATTTTACAGGAATTGGATTTGGTTCATTAAAAAGTATTTTATGTAAAATCATTAAACGTTGATTAATAATGCGAGCATTATAGAAATCTTTTTTTAAAGCTAAATTACATAGTTCTGTCATTTCCTTGGCTGCAATATTTGCTGTTACGGATATTACTCCATTTCCTCCTAATTGCATAAAATCTAAAGCAGTTGTATCATCTCCGCTAATAAATATAAAATCATTTTTAACAAATTGTTTAATTAAATGAATTCTTGATAGATCACCAGTCGCTTCTTTTATACCTATAATATTTTTTAATTTTGCTAATTTAGTAACAGTTTTAGGTAATAGATCACATCCAGTTCTAGTTGGGACATTATAAAGAATTTGTGGTAATTCACTACTTTCAGAAATTGCTTTAAAATGTTGATAAAGTCCAGTTTGGGTGGGTTTATTATAATAAGGAGTAACAGTTAAACAAGCAATAATACCTGATTTTTCAAATCTTTTAGTTAGTGAGATACCTTCTGCAGTAGCATTAGATCCTGTACCAGCAATAATAGGAATTCTTCCATCAGCTAAATCGAGTGTTATCATGACTACATTACTATGTTCTTCTTGATTGAGCGTTGCAGATTCTCCAGTTGTTCCTACAGAAACAATCGCTGATGTGCCATTTTTAATATGGTAATTGATTAATTTTTTTAAACTTTTTTGACAAATTTTTCCTTTTTCATCCATTGGTGTAATTAGTGCAACAATACTTCCTTTAAGCATTTTTTTTCTCTCATAAAAATAGTAACATTTTATAAATATGTGAAGTGTAGTTTATTAAATTATAGGATAAATTGACGTTTTATTAGGTAAAATTTTTAAGACTATATTAGTTATATAATATAATTGATTTTTTGTATAATTATTATATGTTGTTCAATAATTTATTCTTTATAATATTTAATCAATGTATTTTCTATGTTAGTTGATTTAAATAAGATATTATCTTATTTTGTATTAAAATTAAACTAACATATTTTGTATATAATTTATTTTGTTAAATTTAATTTTGATATTATCTATAAAATGAATATTCATTCAACAATTTTATGATGTATAATAAAAATATTTAAAATGTTAAATTATGTTATATTTAATAGTTTTAAACTATATATATTTTAGAAAATATTATAAATTTATATTGACAAAAATCAATATGGAGTTAAGTAATGACAATATTACGCCCTGGAGATTATGCTCCTAGATTTATATTACCTGATCAAGATAATCAATTAGTAAAATTATTAGATTATATTGGGAAAAGAGTTTTAATTTATTTTTATCCAAAAGCTATGACTCCCAATTGTACTATACAAGCTGGTAATTTAAGAGATAACATAGAAAGTTTTAATACAGCTAATATTGAAATTTTAGGAATTAGTATTGATACACCAGATAAACTACTAAAATTTTCTGAAAAAGAAATGTTAAATTTTACTTTGTTATCAGATAAAGAACACAAAGTAAGTGAACAGTTTGGTATTTGGGGTAAAAAAAAATTTATGGGAAAAGTTTATTATGGAGTACATCGTACTACTTTTTTAATTGATTCAGTAGGAAAAATAGAAAAAATCTTTAGTAGTTTTCAAGCTAATACTCATCACTTAATAGTTTTGAAATATATTGAAATGTAGATGTATGAAATAATCTTTATTTAGTTAATATAATTTATCAATATTATAAAGTATTATATAACTCATTTATTTCATATAATAAGGATAGATTGTGATTGTTTATTTTTATATTAGTAGTATCGTGCTACTAAAATATTTTATTTAGTAGCAGATTTTTTTGAATATATTATTATATAACTATTAGTTTATTTTTTACATTGAGCTCTGTATCGTAATAAATGATCCATAATAATTATTGCTGTCATAGCTTCAGTTATTGGTACTGCTCTTAAACCTACACAGGGATCGTGACGTCCTTTTATAGAAATAATTTGTTCTTGATTTTTAGTATTAATGGTATGACTAGGTATACTGATACTAGATGTTGGTTTAAAGGCTATATTTATAATAATATTTTCTCCGTTACTGATACCTCCTAAAATACCGCCACAGTGATTAGTTATAAATCCTTGTGAGTTCATCTCATCTCTATTTTGGTGTCCTTTTTGATTAACTACTGAGAATCCATCTCCTATTTCTATACCTTTTACTGCATTAATACTCATTAAAGCGTGAGATAAATCAGCATCTAATCGATCAAATACTGGTTCTCCTAAACCAATTGGAACGTTTTCAGCTATTACTGTAATTTTTGCTCCAATAGAATTATGTTCTTTTTTTAGTTTTTTCATATAGTTTTCAATACAAGATACTTGATGAGTATTTGGACAGAAAAAATCGTTTTTTTCACTATCATCTAATGATTTGACATCAAATATCATATCTCCTAGTTGAGATAAATATCCTCGTATATTGATATTAAGATATAATTTAAGATATTTTTTTGCTATGGCACCAGCAGCAACTCTCATAGCTGTTTCTCTAGCTGAAGATCTTCCACCACCTCTGTAATCTCTGATATTATATTTTTTTTCATATGTAAAATCAGCATGTCCAGGTCTATATATATCTTGTATATTTTTATAATCTTGAGAACGTTGATCAATATTTTCTATAGTTAATCCCATACTAGTTCCTGTTGTTACTCCTTGGAATAGTCCGGAAAGTATTTTAATTTGATCTGGTTCTTTACGTTGTGTTGTATATCTTTTATATCCAGGTTTTCTACGATTTAATTCTTTTTGTATATCATTTTCAGATAAAGGAAAACCAGGAGGTATTCCATCTACTATACAACCTAATGATGGTCCATGAGATTCTCCAAAGGTAGTAACATTAAATATTTTTCCAATTTTATTACCAGACATTTTTTATCCTTATTTTTACTAAATTAAAATATGTATTTAATTTTTATATATTATTTTATATATATAGGAATATGATATGTTTTTTATTTATAATAATTGTTTTAAATAATATTTTTAAATAAGAAAAAATAATATGCATATGTGATATATAAATATAATTTATTTTTTTAATTAGTATATTTTAAGATAATTTACATAACTATAATATATCTTCTGTATTTCTAAAATGAAATAAAAATATATTTTTATTTTATGCATTATTTTTTTATTAGTATTGAATAGTATAAATAATTGATTTAAAAATATTTATAAATATTATTGACTTATTAACTAATTACAAATTATCTTGATAATATATAGTTTTAAACATTGGAGTTTTACTAAAAGTATAATTTATAATTAATTATAGAGGACAGATGTTAAATATAATTATTTTTTAGTAATATAAAGTATATGGGACAAAATAATTATATTACGATAGAAGATTATTCTATTTTAAAAGAGTACCTAAATGGTACAAAAAAAATGGTTCAGGATACGTTGTATCATTCTCGTCGAAGTAAGATAAGTAATAACATTCGTTTAAAACGAACTATTTATGAAGAAGAAGCACATGTGCATTATTTTTTATCTCATAATGAATCATATAATTTTATGAAAGATGAGCCTATTAGTTATATTCGTAATAATGTTAGTGTAAAGTTTTTAAATAATTTAAAAATAGGAAAATATACTCCAGAAATTTTTCTTGATTTACATGGGTTAACACAATATGAAGCAAGAAGAGCATTGGGTCGATTAATGGTTATTTGTCAAAAAGAGTCATTTTTTTGTGCCGGAATCATACACGGCCATGGTAAACATATTTTAAAATCTCAAACTCCGTTATGGCTTGCTAAACATCCTGATATAATAGCATTTTATCGTGCATCACAAGTATTTGGTAATAGTGCAGGAATTACTTGTTTAATTGATATAAAAAAATAATTTTTTATGGATATTTTATTATTGTTTTTTTATATTATAGTAACAATATGTTAATTTAGTTTATTTATATAAATAAATGAATTATGTATGTGTTGATATTTTTTTTAATTTTAACTAAATAAAATATTAATTTTAATTTAATTAATTTTATTAGATGTAATAAAATATTATATTAAATTTATTGTTTTTTTTAAAAAAATATTTTTAAAATAAATTATTTTTTTAATGTAAATATTTAAATGTATTTGTAATATATATACTAATATATATATTTTAAAAGAATATAATATTTTTATTTATAATTAACGATAAATATAAAAAATAGATATAATAGAATCTATAACAGTATAGTACTAGATGCTGTTTGTTTTTATTTGTTTAAAATATTTTATATTTATATAAAAATAATATTATATAATATACGTTTCTATTTATTTATTTATATATAAAATAAGTAATAATTTTAATTTTATTAAATAAAATATATCCCTTTAGTTAAATGGATATAATAAACTCCTCCTAAGAGTTAGTTGCAGGTTCAATTCCTGCAAGGGATAGGTTGTTTAATGGAATTATTTATTTAAAAAAACATATTATAATATATATAATGTCAAAATTTTATTTTTAATTAATAAATTTTTTAATAAAAAATTATTTCTTTATAGATTTATAGTTATATTTAAAAACTGCTAAATAGAATTACTAGTTATAGTAATCAAAAGGAATATATTTGATGTTAAATTATAAGCGTTTACGTATAGCTATGCAAAAAAGTGGAAGATTAAGTGATGATTCTAAAAAATTATTAATTAGATGTGGTATTAAGATTAATTTAAATCAACAGCGTTTGATTGCTTTTTCTGAAAATATGCCTATTGATATTATGAGAGTTCGTGATGATGATATTCCTGGATTGATTATGGATGGTGTAGTAGATTTGGGAATAGTAGGCGAAAATGTATTAGAAGAAGAATTATTAAACCGCCGTATGAGGTCAGAAAATAGTGTGTATACTATATTAAAACGACTCGATTTTGGCGTATGTAGATTATCTTTAGCTATTCCTGTTAATTCAGAGTATAAAAATATCAGATGTTTAAATAACATGAGAATTGCAACATCATATCCTTATTTATTAAAGCAATATCTTGATAAAAAAAATATTTTTTTTAAAATTTGTATGTTAAATGGTTCTGTTGAAGTAGCACCGAGAGCTGGATTAGCAGATGTGATATGTGATTTGGTTTCTACAGGGGCAACGTTAGAATCAAATGGATTGAAAGAAGTAGAAGTTATTTATCAATCTAGAGCGTGTTTGGTATGTCGTCCAGGTAAAATGTCAAAAATTAAACAGGAAATAATTAGTACACTAATTACACGTATACAAGGTGTAATTAAAGCTAGGGGTTCTAAATATATTATGTTACATGCACCAATTACAAAATTAAATGAAGTAATTTCTTTATTGCATGGTGCAGAAAAACCTACTGTATTGAAGTTAGCTGGAGATGACACTAGAGTTGCAATGCACATGGTAAGCAGTGAGACATTATTTTGGGAAACAATGGAAAAATTAAAATATTTAGGAGCTAGTTCTATTTTGGTATTACCGATAGAAAAAATGATGGAATAGACAAAATGGTAGATAAATTGTTGAATGTTATTCATTGGAATCAATTAAATGAAATAGATCAAAAAAAAATATTAGTTAGGCCAGCTTTTAGTACATCAAATAAAGTTGTAGAATTGGTTAAAAAAATAATTTTAGACGTTAAGATGTTAGGAGATTCTGCGTTAAAAAAATATTCTTATATTTTTGATCATAGTAATTTAAATACATTTCAAGTAAGTGATAAAAAAATATTAGATTCGCATTATAAAGTGAAAAATAATGTCAAAGATGCTATTTTAAAAGCAATAGAAAACATTAAAATTTTTCATGCAATGCAACAAATGAAAATAATAGATATTGAAGTACAATCTGGAATAAATTGTCAACAAATTATTAAACCAATAGAATCTGTAGGTTTATATATACCAGGTGGTTTATCTCCTCTGGTGTCAACAGTTTTAATGTTATCTATACCTGCTCAAATTGCTCAGTGTCCTAATATATTTATTTGTTCTCCTCCTCCTATTACTAACGAAATTTTATATGCTGCTAAAGTATGTGGTGTACACAAAGTTTTTGAAATAGGTGGAGCACAAGCAATTGCTGCATTTGCTTTTGGAACTAAGTCTATTCCTAAAGTTAATAAAATATTTGGACCTGGTAATATTTATGTTACTGAAGCAAAACGACAAGTTAACCAATTATTAAATAATTTAGCTATTGATATGTTAGCAGGTCCCTCTGAATTGTTAATTATAGCTGACTCTATGGCAAATCCAATATTTGTAGCTGCAGATTTATTAAGTCAATTAGAACATGGACCCGATTCACAAGTAGTATTAGTAACTCCAAGTATTATATTAGTTCAAGAAGTATTGCAACAATTAAAAAAACAGTTACAAGTATTATCACATCGAGAAATTATTAAAAAAACTTTAAAAAAAAGTTTTGTTGTTATTACGTCTAATTTAATAGAATGTACCAGTATATCTAATCTATATGCACCTGAACATTTAATAATAAATACCATCAATCCAGAAGATTTACTATGTAATATTATTAATGCTGGATCTATATTTTTAGGTAATTGGTCACCAGAAGCAGCAGGAGATTATGCTTCTGGACCTAATCATGTGTTGCCTACCTACGGTTGTGCTGCTGTATATTCAGGTGTTGGTGTAATAGATTTTCAAAAGAGAATTAGTGTACAAAAATTAACTAAAGAAGGTTTAATTAGTCTTTCTTCAACTATTTTAACTTTGTCTAATATAGAGAAATTAGAAGCTCATTATAATGCAATAAAATTAAGACTAGATTAATTACAAGGAAATATATGAACTTAAATATTTATAATTTAGTCCGTAAAAATATTCAACAATTGATTCCATATCAATCTGCTCGAAGAATTGGTGGAAAAGGTTCTATATGGTTAAATGCTAATGAATCTACAGAATCAAATTCATTTTTATTAAAAGAGAGTTATTTTAATCGCTATCCTGAGGTTCAACCTCAATCTTTAATTCTTCGATATGCTAATTACATTAATTTATCACCTGGTAATATATTAGTTACCCGTGGTGCTGATGAAGGTATTGAGTTATTAATGAGAGCATTTTGTGAACCAGGTCAAGATTCTATCATTTATTGTTCTCCTACTTATGATATGTATAAAATTAACGCTAATATTTTAGGAATTGAATGTAGAAATATTAAGATGTTAAATAATTGGCAATTAGATGTTGAAAAAATATGTAATCAATCTTTTGGTGTTAAATTAATATATATATGTAGTCCTAATAATCCAACGGGAAATATTATTCGTTCTGTAGATATTGAACAAATTATTCAGGTTTTTTCTGATACTGGTATAGTTGTAATTGATGAAGCATATATTGAATTTTGTGAAAAATATAGTGTTCTTCATTGGATCAAAAAATATTCTAATTTAGTTATTTTAAGGACTTTATCTAAAGCATTTGCTTTGGCAGCATTGCGTTGTGGTTTTGTTATTGCTAATGAGGTAATTATTGACGTTTTGTCTAAGATTATCGCTCCTTATCCTATTCCAAAACCAGTATCAGATATTGCTTATGAGGCTTTGAGTCAAGATAGTATTAAAGCAATGAAAAAGAGAGTTCAAGATTTGATTTATAACAGAACATGGGTTATTAAAGAATTAAATAAAAATACATATGTAGAGAAAATTTTTACAACTGAAAGTAATTATATTTTAGTAAGATTTATTAATGCTGAAAAAATATTTAATTGGTTAAGTAAACATGGTGTGATTGTAAGAAATCAAAACAAAAAAATGTTTTTAAAACAATGTATACGAATTACTGTAGGTACTTTTATTGAATGTTCGACATTAATTAATATATTAAATTTGTTTAACAAGTATCATGAACGGAGAAATACATGTTAAAAAAATATTTATTTATTGATCGTGATGGAACTTTGATTTCTGAACCTGTGAAAGATTTTCAAATAGACAATATAGAGAAGTTATTTTTTGAACCTGAAGTAATTCCTTCTTTAATTATTTTAAAAAATAATGGTTATAAATTTGTTATGATTACTAACCAAGATGGATTGGGTTCGAAAAATTTTTCATTGTCTGCATTTAATATTCCTCATAATTTTATGTTAAAAATATTTAATTCACAGGGTATTTTTTTTGAAAAAGTATTAATTTGTCCTCATTATTCGTATGATAATTGTACTTGTAGAAAACCAAATATAGAATTAGTTAAACCTTGGTTGGATTTGAATATATTAAATAAAACAGAAAGTTATGTTATAGGAGATAGAACTACAGATTTAAAATTAGCTAATAATATGGGAATAAAAGGAATTTTATATAATAAAAATACATGTAATTGGAGTAAAATTGTTAAAACAATAATAAATTGTGATAGATATGCAAAGATATGTAGAAATACTAAAGAAACAAACATTATAGTAGAAATATGGTTAGATAGATATAGTATTAGTAAAATAGATACTCAGATAAATTTTTTTAATCACATGTTAGAACAAATTTCGGTTCATAGCGGAATTTTAATGAATGTTATTGCGCGTGGTGATATACAGGTAGATGATCATCATATTATAGAAGATGTTGGTATATGTTTGGGTCAAGCGTTATTTCAAGCGATAGGTAACAAATATGGACTAAATAGATATGGATTTTATTTACCTATGGATGAAAGTTTAGCTCAATGTGTGTTAGATGTATCAGGACGCCCTTATTTAAAGTTTTCAGCAATTTTTAATCATAAATTAGTGGGAGATATGAATACAGAGATGGTACAGCATTTTTTTTATTCTTTAGCATATTCAATGAAAAGTACTATTCATATTAGTGTTGTAGGAGAAAATGATCATCACAAAATAGAGAGTTTATTTAAAGTATTTGGTAGAGTATTAAAAGATGCTATTTTAATAAAAGGAAATCATCTATTAAGTTCTAAAGGTATACTGTAATGAATATTGTAATAATAGATACAGGATGTGCTAATTTATTTTCTTTAAAATATGCAATACAAAGGTTAGGTTATAATCCTGTTATTACTAAAAATATTAAAATGATAGAGTTTGCAGACAAATTACTTTTACCTGGCGTAGGCACTCCTATATCTGCTATGGAACAATTGCATAAGTTTGATTTAGTAACAGTAATTAAAAATTTTAAGAAACCAATACTAGGTATTTGTTTAGGGATGCAATTGTTTTGTTTATATAGTCAAGAATGTAATAGAGTAAAAATGTTGGGTATCATTAATTCTGTTGTAGTAAAATTAACAGTAAACAAATTATCTATTCCTCATATGGGATGGAATACAGTAATTAGTTACGATCAAGAATTTTTGTTTAGAGGTATTAAGCCAAAGTCTAAATTTTACTTTGTTCATAGTTACATGTTAGAAATGAATAAATATACAATTGCATATTCAGATTATGGCGGGTATTTTAGTGCAGTAATAAGAAAAAAAAATTTTTTTGGTGTGCAATTTCATCCAGAAAAATCTGGTTTTGTAGGAGCTCAATTATTAAAAAATTTTTTAGAGATAGGCGAATATGATTATTCCAGCAATAGATTTAATTAATGGTCAAATAGTACGTTTATATCAAGGGAATTTTTCTGAAAAAAAAATTTATAGTAACGATATTCATGCTAAAATAAAAGATTATTATTCTCAAGGTGCGCAAATAATACATATAGTAGATCTTGATGGTGCTAAAGATCCAACAATAAAACAAATTAAATTATATAAAAGTATATTATCTAAAATAGATGTTTATACACAAATTGGAGGTGGTATTAGAACAGAAAAAGATATAGAAACATTATTTGAAATAGGTGCAAAGAGAGTAGTGATTAGTTCTGTTGCAATTTCAAATTGTACGGAAGTTAAAAAATGGTTTAAAAATTATGGAGGAAATGCAATTGTTCTTGCATTAGACGTATTAATTAATGCTAATAATTGTAAGGAAATTTTAATTAATGGATGGCAAGAAAATTCTCAATTAAGTGTAGAAAATGTTATTAAGAAATTTTCTGAATATGGTTTAAAATATGTATTATGTACAGATATATCTAAAGATGGGACTCTATTAGGTCCTAATTTTGTTTTATATAAAGAATTAACCCAATTATTTCCTCATATTTGTTTTCAATCTTCAGGAGGAGTAAGTTCTTTAGAAGATATTGTACGTTTAAAATCATGCGGGATAAAAGATATAATTATTGGACGTAGTTTATTAGAAAATAGATTTACTTTATTGGAAGCAATCTCATGTTATCAAAACGCATAATTCCTTGTTTAGATGTGCAAGATAATTCAGTAGTGAAAGGTATACAATTTCGTAATCATGAAATTGTAGGAGGTATAATAGAATTAGCTAAACATTATGTTAAAGAAGGTGCTGATGAGTTAGTATTTTATGATATTAAAGCATCTTCCAGTAATAGATTAGTAGATAAAAGGTGGATTGAAAAAATTGCTTCAGTAATTGATATTCCTTTTAGTGTAGCTGGAGGTATAAGAAGTGTAAAAGATGCATCTGAAATATTAAAATTTGGAGCAGATAAGATATCTCTTAATTCTTTTGCAATAAAAGATCCAAGTTTAATTACTCGTATAGCAGATCATTTTGGAGTACAATGTGTCGTTGTTGGAGTTGATTCTTGGTATAATAAAGACACAAATAATTATCAGGTATGTCAATATACTGGTGACGAAAATAAAACATATAAAACAGAATTAGAAACTATACATTGGATATCAGTAGTACAGGAATTAGGAGCAGGTGAAATTGTATTAAATATGATGAATCAAGATGGAATGTGTAATGGGTATAATTTATCTTTATTGAAAAAAGTACGTAAAATATGTAATGTTCCATTAGTTGCCTCTGGAGGTGCTGGAACAATGGAGCATTTTTATCACGTATTTCATGATGTTGATGTAGAAGGAGCTTTAGCTGCATCAGTTTTTCATAAAAAAATAATTAGTATATCAGTATTGAAGAGTTATTTATATAAAAGAGGTGTGGAGATTAGATGGTGTTAAAAGAAATAGATAGTTCAAAATTAAATTGGAAAAAAATGAATGGTATAATACCAGCTATTATTCAGCATAGTATCTCTGGTCAGATATTAATGTTAGGATATATGGATCAGGATGCTTTAGAGCAAACTCAGAAAAAAAAATTAGTATTTTTTTATTCTAGAACAAAAAAACGTTTATGGAAGAAAGGAGAAAAATCTGGTAATTATTTACAGGTAATTAATATTACAGTTGATTGTGATTGTGATACTGTACTTATTTTAGTTGTTCCAATTGGAAATACTTGTCATTTAAATCGGGATAGTTGTTTTGAATCTAACATTCAACCAGAATATTCTTTTCTTTATATTTTGGAAAAATATTTACAAAGCAGAATTATGTCTAGTAAAGAGCATACATCATATACTGTTAATTTATTTAATTCTGGAACTAAACGTATTGCTCAAAAAGTTGCTGAAGAGGGAGTAGAAACTGCTTTAGCTGCAGTTGTTGATGATATATCAGAATTGATTGATGAATCTTCAGATCTTGTCTTTCATTTACTGGTATTATTACAAAATAAATCACTTAATTTTCATACAGTTATTCGTAATTTAAGAAAGAGAAATACATAATTTTTAATATATTAATTAATATATTATATTGGTTTATTTTTGTATAATTAAATTTATCGTTTTTTTATAATTAATCTTAAAAATTACGTAATTATTTATAGGTTGTATATTATATAATGTGTTTAATTTGTATCATGAATACTATAATCAAAAGTTAATAAATTATTTTAGGTATCTATTTTATATTAGTGTTTATTTTTATGAACGTATATAATAATAATGTCAATGGAGTTTTTTATGAAAATAGATTTTTTATAAAAATATTTGTTGTATCTTTGATTAAATGTTATAAAAGTAAATTGTAGATTGTTATATATATATTTTTTATGATTAATAGTGGAATAATTATGTTAAAAAATCAGATTGGTATTATAGGTTTATCCGTAATGGGTAGTAATTTGGCGTTAAATTTTGAAAGAAACATGTATACAGTATCTGTGTACAATCGTTCTTTTGAGAAAACTAATGATTTAATTGATAAGAGTGTAGAAAAAAACATATTTCCTTTTTTTTCTATTAAAGAATTTGTTATATCATTAAATAAACCACGTATTATTTTATTAATGGTAAAATCAGGACAAGCTACTGATCAAACAATTAATTCTCTTGTATCTTATTTAAATATAGGGGATATTTTAATTGATGGAGGTAATTCTTTTTATCAAGATACCATTCGTCGTTATAATGAGTTATCTAAAATTGGTATAAAATTTATAGGTGCTGGTATTTCAGGAGGTGAATATGGAGCTTTATATGGACCTTCTATTATGCCTGGAGGTGAAAAAAATACTTATGATATTATTGAACCAATGTTAAAAAAAATAGCAGCAAAGTCTATAAATAATGAATCGTGTGTAGATTATATAGGACCAAGTGGTGCAGGTCATTATGTAAAAATGGTTCATAATGGAATAGAATATAGTGACATGCAATTGATAGCAGAGACATATTTTTTTCTTAAGATTTTAATAGTAAACGATAATGATGAATTATCAGATATTTTTTTTCATTGGAATAAAGGGGAGTTAAATAGTTATTTATTAGAAATTACGGTAAATATATTTAAGAAAAAAAATAGTTTAGGAGAATATCTTATAGATTTTATATCAGATCATGCAGAAAATAAAGGAACAGGTAGATGGACTAGTCAAAGTGCTTTAGATTTAGGTGAACCAATAACTTTAATTACAGAATCTGTTTTTTTTCGTTATATTTCTTCGTTAAAATCACAGCGTTTATATGCTTCTAAAGTGTTGAAAGGACCTGAAATTAATATAACACACTGTAATAAAAAGGATCTTATTGAAAAGATTAGACAAGCTTTATATTTAGGCAAATTGATTTCTTATGCACAAGGTTTTTCTTTGTTAAAATCTGCTTCTGAAAAATATCAATGGAATTTAAAATATGCAAATATTGCAAAAATATTTCAATCTGGATGTATTATTCAGGCAAAATTTTTAGAAAAGATTACTGAGGTGTATTTAGAAAATAACCAAATATATAATTTATTATTGACACCATATTTTAAAGATATTGCTAATAAATATCATAATTCTATGCGTTATATAGTGTCTCATGCTGTTACTAATGGTATACCTGTTCCTTCTTTTTCATCTGCAATTTCATATTATGATAGTTATAGAATGGCTTTGTTACCTACTAATTTAATTCAAGCACAACGAGATTATTTTGGATCTCATACATATAAGAGAATTGATAAAGAAGGTATTTTTCATACAAATTGGTTATAGTATAATTAATGTTTTAATAAATATATTTTTTATATAGTCATTTAGTATATATGTATGATATATCAAGTAAGTTATTTTTATAAATTAAGGTATATATTCTAGGTGTTTAAAATATTAAGTTAAATTAATTTGATAGATAAATGTTAAATAAATTTTAATTTCATTAATTGAAAATTATTTAATTTACTTTGACAATAAAATAAGACTGATAAAATATAATAAACATATCAAATTAATTGATATGGATTCTATTTATTCAAAAACATATATAATAAGATTAATAAAATACTTATTTTAGTATTATATATTAATCAGTAATTATTTGTATATAATATAAAAAACATAATAGGAGTATTGATAGTGAGATTGTGTGATAAGGATATTGAAAAGTTAATAGATGATAATCAGTTAATAATTTATCCATCCATTGATAGAAATTTAATTAATGGAGCTGCGATCGATATACATTTAGGTAAAGAGTTCTGTACATTTTCTGATAATTATACTCAATGTGTAGATTTAAGTAAATCTAGAGAAGAAGTAGGTGTTTATTTGAATAAATTAATGAATAAAAAAATTATTATAGATGAAGATAAATGTTTTTTTTTAAAACCCG
Organism: Buchnera aphidicola (Formosaphis micheliae); assembly: GCF_039403185.1. Classification (NCBI taxonomy): domain Bacteria; kingdom Pseudomonadati; phylum Pseudomonadota; class Gammaproteobacteria; order Enterobacterales; family Erwiniaceae; genus Buchnera; species Buchnera aphidicola. The sequence goes on from NZ_CP135047.1 coordinate 103,554, forward strand.
GTTGTTTAGTATTAGGTGTTACTGTTGAAAATATAGAGATTCCTAGAAATATAGTAGGATGGTTAGATGGACGATCATCTTTAGCACGTTTAGGTTTAATGGTGCATATTACTTCTCATAGAATAGATCCTGGATGGAAAGGTAATATTGTATTAGAATTTTTTAATATTAGTAAATTGATATTAGGATTAAAACCAGGTATGTTAATAGCTTCTATTAGTTTTGAAATTTTATCTGGTCCAGCGTTAAGACCTTACAATGTGCGTTATAACGCTAAGTATTTTAATCAGACTGGTGTAGAACCTAGTAAAATTAATCAAGATTAATAAATAGATGATAAATTTTAATATGTATGAAAAGATATTAATTAACTGAATGAAAAAATATTTATATAAGAAATAAACATTTATATTATAATAAGAATATAATTCTATTTAAAAGTGTAAAAATTTATATTAGAGATTTATAATCATGAGTATTCAATACAAAAAAATATTAGTAACATGTGCTTTGCCTTATGCAAATGGGTCTATTCATATTGGTCATTTATTAGAACAAATTCAGGCAGATATTTGGGTTCGTTATAATCGAATGATTGGAAATAAAGTATGGTTTATTTGTGCTGACGATGCTCATGGTACTGCGGTAATGCTTCAAGCAAAAAAACGAAATATTTCTCCTGAAATGTTAATTACTAATGTTTTAAATGAACATAAATTAGATTTTTTTAAGTTTAATATATCTCATGATAATTATTATACAACTCATAGTATAGAAAATAGAACACTTATTAATGAAGTATATGATATTTTAAAAAATAGTGGTTATATTAAAGAACGTGTTATTTTTCAGTTATATGATATGAAAAAAAATATGTTTTTACCTGATAGGTTTGTTCAGGGAGTTTGTTCATTATGTCAAGCTAAAAATCAATATGGTGATCATTGTGAAGTATGCGGAGGAACTTATTCTGCAATGGATTTAATTAATCCAGTTTCAGTTTTATCTTATACGAAACCGATTGCACGTAAATCTCTACATTTGTTTTTTGATTTGCCTTATTTTACAAATATGTTAAAAAAATGGATATTATCTGGTGTATTACAAAATAATATAATAAAAAAAACTCAAGAATGGTTTAAGTACGGGTTAAAAAAATGGGATATTTCTAGAGATTCTCCTTATTTTGGTTTTAAAATACCTAATTATGTCGATAAGTATTTTTACGTTTGGTTAGATGCTTCTATTGGATATATGAGTATATTTAAAAATTTATGTAAAAAAAAAATAGATTTATGTTTTAATGAATTTTGGAAAAAAGATTCTACTTGTGAATTGCATCAGTTTATAGGAAAAGATATTATTTATTTTCATACGTTGTTTTGGCCAGCAATACTAGAAGGTCTTAATTTACGTAAACCAACAAAAATTTTTGTACATGGACATGTTACAATTAATGGTGATAAATTATCTAAATCTAAACATACTTTTATGAAAGCATCTGATTGGTTACAGAATTATGATTCTGATAGTTTACGTTATTATTATGCATGTAAATTATCTTCTAATGCTAATGATATTGAAGTAAACATAATGCAGTTAGTACAAAAAATTAATTCAGATATTGTAAATAAAGTAGTGAATTTAGCAGTACGTAATTCTAGTTTTATTCATAAAAAATTTTATGGAAAGTTATCTAATGTATTGGACGATTTAACATTATATAATCAATTTTTAAATGAGTCTAAAAATATAGAATGTTTTTTTGATAATAGAGAGTATTCTTTAGCTATGAAAAAAATTATGGAATTAACTGATATAGCTAATAAATATATAAATGATAAAAAACCTTGGACGTTAGATCAGAAAAATAATGATAAATTGCATTCTATATGTTCTATGGGTATTAATTTATTTAAAATTATTGTTACTTGGTTATCACCAGTAATGCCTGAATTAGCTAAAAGAGTCGAATATTTTTTAAATAAAAAATTAATATGGAAAGAATTGTCATCTCCCTTATTAAATCATAATATTAATTATGTTCGGGTTTTATACGAAAGAATTAATTAATAAAATATTTTTTATGTTTTATTAAATATAATTTTTATTTTTTGTTATATTGTTTTGCCATGATAAATACCAGTATTTATTAAAATTTAAATTAGAATGTCGTGTAACAAATACACCTAATGCACTGATTAAAATATTATCATAAAATAATAAAGGAATATTTTCTCTTTTCCAGTAAGGTAAATTAAACATTTTCCAAATGTTTTTTAGTTTTATTTTATATGTATATCCATCGATATAAAATGTACCATTAGCTTGAAAACGAATATTTATCAATGTACTTTTTTTTGGGTAAGGTATTTTCATACCTGTATTATTATTAATAATTTGACCTAATTGATTTGGTAAGGATAAAGGTAAAGAAGTATCATGCCAAAAAAGAATAATGTGTTTCATTGAAGGCATAATTGGTTGAATTAAATGAATTGTATTTTTATATTTTTTAATTTCATATTTTTTGAAAGAAATTTTTGGAGTTGATGTTTTATTATTATTAATTATGTCAGTATAAATTCTATTAATTCCATTATATGAGGGTGTTTGTTGTACACCGTTTTTAATAATCCATTTTCTAAGGATAATATTTCTTAATTCTTTATTTATTTTTTTTAAATATGTTATGTTTAATGAATTATCAAATAGTGTGTTTTTTTGAACTATTGGTTCTAAAAATAAATCAATTACTTGTTCTTGTTCATTGCAAATTTTAGCACTACGTGAACAGTTTTTAATAAAGAATGGCCATCTTTTTTGTAATATTGGTATAATTTTTTTTCGTATAAAATTTCGATCGTATTTTATATTAGAGTTACTAGGATCTTCAATCCATTTTAATTGGTGTTTTTTAGCCCATTTTTTTATTGTATCTTGACTTATATTTAATAATGGTCTCATATGCGTTATGTTACCATTTTTTTTGTAAACAGGCATACAAGATAATCCTGTAGGACCACTTCCTCTTTTTAAAGCTAGTAAAAAAGTTTCACATTGATCATTTAAATGATGAGCAGTCAGTAAAGTTTCTTGTGGTAATATATTTTTATATATTAATTGATATCTAATGTTTCTATAATAAGATTCCATATTATTTTTTGTTTGATGAATAGTTATGTTATTAATTATAATAGGTATATTATATTTTTTGCATTTTTCTTGACAATGATTACTCCATAAAGTTGATTCTTTATGTAATCGATGATTAATATGTATGGCACGCAAATGTATATTTTTTATTTCTCTTAATTTTATCATTAAATGTAATAATACAGTAGAATCTAATCCGCCGCTATAGCTTAGTAAAAAATGTTGTTTTTCTTTAATAATTTTATTTATTTTATTTAAAATTGTCATTTAAATATACAACGCATTTTATCAGTTTTTTTATTAGTTTAGTTAATAATTTTTTTATGATTTTTATACGTTCGAGTGGATTTGAACCACCGACCTTCACCTTGTCATGGTGATACTCTAACCAACTGAGCTACGAACGTATAAAATTGTCATATATGATGTGTATTCTATCTATTTTATATTTTTTAATATTTTTTATAATTATAATAACAAATATTATATTTGTCTAAATATTATTAAATATTTTTTAGATATAGTAAATATTAAATATATTAAATTTAATATTTTTTATTATAATTATATGATATACTATTAAATAATTATATATTTTTTAAATAACTTTAAATATATATTATGTATTTTTTCAAATTATATATGATATATTCTTTATTTTTATATATTTTTATATATTTAAATATAAATAAGGAAAATTAGTAATATTTAAAATATTATTATATTATTTTGTTTATTAAATAAATTTTATTTTTTAATTAAAATAAATAATATATTAAGGATATATGTGATGCTTACATGTATTTTAAAATAGACTCATTTTAATAATTTATATGTAATATTATTTAAAAATATAAAATTTAAATAGAGGTTGAATTTTTAAAAAATTGATATATAGTACTTTTATTTTAATCATATTTTTTGACTATGATATATATGTATAATGGAATTATATTTTCAATATTATAAAAGAAATATTAGAATTAATAAATTTAAGTAATTTGATACGATAGTCTTATGTTAATATTGAAAGATCTGTATAATTTAGTTATGAAATATGTGACATATATTTTTTTTATACTATAATTATAGAATATATATAAAACATTTATATTATAAAAATAAATAGTTTAATATGTTTCGTAATAGAATATATTTGTTTTTAATGATTTTTTTTATATAAATGATTTATTTTTATTTATGATATTAGTTTGTAATATTACGTAAAATATTGATTAATATATTTTTTAATTTAATTTTTACTACTATTTTAGATACAATTTTAAGTAATAAAAATTAAATAATTTAATTGATATGATATTAGATCATTATATTAAATTTATAATTTATAATATAAAAAATAATTATTTAATTTATCAATGATGTTAAAATATTTTCATATTTTATATGTTATCAGAATGAACATTTATGTAGCTTATGAGTAAATAAGGTATATATTTTTATTTTAAATAATAAATATTATGTCTGATATATAAATTTAATCTATTTTTTATTTACATTATTTTTTATTAATTATAGTAATTATGACAACACAAGATTATTTATTAAAATTTCGCAGGATAAATTCTTTAAAAACCCTTGAAAAATTATTTGATCATCTTAATTATTCTCTTAGAAATGATCAAGAATTAATTAAAATGTATAGAGCAGCTGATCACAGAAGAGCTGAATTAGCATCTGGTGGACAATTATTTAATTTAGGATGTGTTCCTAAATTTATATGGCATTATGTATTGTAATTTATTTAAATAAACGTTCTTTTTTAATATTACTAATTGAATTGAAGAAGATATTAATCTTAGAGTTATACCATATGTTGGTATATATAGTATTAGATTATGTTTTAATATTTTTATGTTATTCAATAAACAATAATAAATAACGTTCTTAATATATTTATATTAATAATGTGTAATAGGTTCATATATTTATTCATTTAATTTAAATAAATTATTTAAATAACGGTATTGTGTTATTAATATATTTCAATTAATTCATATATTAATTATTATTTAATGGATATTATATGTATAATTATATGATATTTTTTATATTAAAAAATAATTAATATTATAATTTTTTCAATGATATCGTATAATATTATCAATAAATTTATAGTTAATTAGATATTTTATATAATTACTTTACATATATAAATATATTTTTTTATAGGATTTTATTTGGATAATAAAAAAAGATTTGATATAATAAAAATTTTTTATAGGAATAAAAATATATTCAATACAGAATTAATTTTCTCTTCTTCTTTTGAGTGTTTAGTTTCAGTTATTTTATCTGCAAAATCTACGGATATTCGTGTAAATCAAGCGACTAAAAAATTATATGCTATTGCTAATAATCCGAAAGATATTTTATCTCTTGGTTTAATTCGATTAACATCCTATATTAATAGTATAGGATTATATAATAGTAAAGCAAAAAATATTATTAATCTTTGTACAATTTTAGTTAATCAATATCAAGGAAATGTTCCTAATGATCGTATTAAATTAGAACGTTTACCAGGTGTTGGCAGAAAAACAGCTAATGTTGTCTTAAATTTAATTTTTAATTGGAGTACAATAGCTGTAGATACACATGTATTTCGTGTATCAAATAGGATAGGTATAGTAACAGGAAAAACTGTACTAGAAGTTGAAAGAAAGTTATTATCTTATATTCCTATGTATTTTATAGAATATGTACATTATTGGTTTATTCATCACGGTCGTTATGTATGTATTGCACGGAAACCAAAATGTAATATATGTTGCGTAAGATGTTTATGTGAATTTAATAATAAGATAATATAATATTGTATTTTATATAAAATGTATTTTTACTACGACTATAGTAACCTAATAATAATTTTTTTATTTAGAGATAATATGTGTTTATTATAAAAGTTGCATTGTTTCTACCTATAAAAAAAACTTTTAAATATTTATGTCCTGTAGATATGCGTTCTAAAATTGGATGTCGAGTGATAGTACCATTTGGTAATAGAAAAATAATTGGTATTATTATTTCTACATGTAATTCAAAGTATTCTTTACCTTTTAAATTAAAAAATATTCATTCTATTATTGATGAATCGCCAATATATACAGAAAATATATGGAATGTGTTAAAACAGTCTTCTATATATTATCATTGTTCAATTGGATATATTTTATTTCAAATTTTACCTATTTTGATAAAACAAGGGGAAAATGTATTACCAATAACGTTGGAAGAATGGATTGTTACAGAAAAAGGTAAATTAATAGATTTAAATACACTAAAAAAAACACCAAAACAACTTTATGCTTTATCTATATTAAGAAAAAAAACCATATTACAAAATGAATTAAAGAAATATAATTTATCTAATTATGTTTTAAATAAGTTAAATGATAAAGGTTTATGTAATATAGAAATAGTATGTAAAAAGAATCTATTTTGGAAAAAAAATATTTTAATTAAAGAATTTAAATTACCTTTAAATAAAAAAGAATATTTAGTAATTAAACAAATTTTACAAAAAGAAAAATGTTTTATGTCTTGGGTTTTAACTGGTATGAATTGTATAATAAAAGAAAAAGTTTATTTCAGTTTGATATTGAGAATTTTAAAAAAAGGTTTACAGATATTAATTTTAGCACCAAACGATTATATTGTGTATGAAATTGTATCTTTATTACAAACTTATTTAGATGTACCAATTGACGGACTATATGATAAATCTACTAATAGACAAAAATTTTCTATATGGATTAAAGCAAAAAATTATGAAACTGCTATAGTTATTGGAACACGACAAGCAGTGTTTATTCCAATAGCAAAATTGGGTATGATAATAGTTGATTCAGAACATGATACTGCTTATAAAAATAAGAAAGGATGGTTATATCATGCTAGAAATTTAGGTATATTAAGAGCTCGTCAAGAAAATGTTCCTATTATATTAGAATCTGTTTCTCCTACTTTAGAAACATTACATAATGTTGTCAAAAAAAAATATAAATATATAGATTTTTGTTATCGTTTATTTAATCAAAAAAAAGTAATACAACACATAATAGATATTAATAGTGAAAAGTTAAAATGTAGTTTAACTACTACTATAATTAATAAAATTTATGAACATATACATAAACATAATCATATTGTGTTAATTGTCAGTAATTGTAGACATATATTTTTTATTTTATTTTGCAAACATTGTAAATGGATTGCAAAATGTGAAAACTGTAATGAATATTATTATGTTAATGAACATTATAATGAATTATTCTGTCGTTTTTGCTTAATAAAATTAACTATTCCAATGTTTTGTTTATTGTGTGGAAATACATCTTTAATTTCTCGTGGTTTTAGTATAGAACATATTAAAGAATCTATAAAAAATATATTTTCTAATGTGTCAATTTTATGTATAAATTATAAAAATAGTAATTATAAAAATATTTTAAAAAAGTATTCTTTTAAATTAGTAATTAGTAAAGCATTAATTATATTAGTTCAGGAAAAAGATTTTTTAAGTATACATTTTTTTAACATTAAATTAGCAGTAATGTTATTAATTGATTCTCATTTTATATCTATGAAATTCCGTTCTATAGAAAAATTTGCGCAAATGTATACTAATATAATGTATATATTAGATAAAAAAAATGAGTCATTTGAATTTTTTATACAAACGTTTAATCCTAATAATGATGATTTAATTAAATTAATTAATAATGGATACCATAGTTTATCAATGAGTTTGTTAAGAAAGCGGTCAATTTTACAATTACCTCCTATTACTTATCATGCTATTATTTATGTTTCAAGTAAAAACATGTATAGCATAGAAAAATTTTTTATGATTTTTCGTACAATATTAAATAGTCACACGCAACAATATAATAATGATTTATGGACTATGGGACCATTTCCTGAACTTTCTAAAACTTTAAATAAAAAAAAATATATTTATCAATTATTACTTCAACATTCTTCTCGCAAATTATTATTTAATATATTAAAATATAGCTTAAATATGATTAAAACATTTCCTATTTATAATAAAGTAATATGTACTTTAGATGTTGATCCTATTTAAATTTCAAAGTATGTTTTTAAAAACAGATATAATAGTTTATTTAAATGATAGATAATGTATGATCTAAATTTTATAGTTCGTATATTAAATATTATATATTTTTTATTGTATTAAATAATGTGATACCAAAATTATTTATTTTTTTTAATTTAAAATGTTTTAACAAATTTTATATAAGAAATGTATTAATATTATATGAATTTATTTTATTTATTTTATTTTTTTATATAAAAAATACATTTTTTTGATCAAGTATCAGAAAATAAAAATTAAATATTATATTTTAATAAGAGAATTTTTATGCCTAAATTTTGTTTAATAAGCGAATTAATGGAAAGGGGATGTATATCACAATGTACAGATAAAATTGAATTATTAAATAGTGTAAAAAATAAAACTTTATCTATTTATTGTGGATTTGATATTACTGCAGATAGTTTACATATAGGACACATTTTACCACTGATTTGTTTGAAGAGATTTCAAATAGTAGGTCACAAACCTATAGTGCTATTAGGTCAAGCGACTAGTTTAATAGGAGATCCTAGTTTTAAATTAGAAGAAAGAATATTAAATACTGAAGAATCTATTTTAATATGGAAAGAAAAAATTAGTAAACAGATTTCTTTATTTCTTGATTTTAATTGTGATAAAAATAATGCTAAAATTGTTAATAATAAAGATTGGTTTAATAATATGAATATATTAACTTTTTTACGTAAGGTAGGTAAACATTTTTCAGTGAATCAAATGATGAATAAAGAGTCAGTAAAAAGAAGAATTGTTTCTGAAAATCAAGGAATTTCGTTTACTGAATTTTCATATAGTTTGCTACAAGCGTATGATTTTTCTGAATTAAATAGGAAATATTCAGTTACTGTTCAAATAGGAGGTTCTGATCAATGGGGAAACATTGTATCAGGTGTTTTATTAACTCGTAAGTTATTTAACAGAAAAGTATTTGGATTGACATTACCTTTACTTACACAAAGTAATGGCATTAAGTTTGGTAAAACAGAAACAGGTACTTTATGGTTAGATCCAGAAAAAACTACACCATATAAATTTTATCAATTTTGGATTAATAGATCAGATATAGATAGTATTAATTTTTTAAAATATTTTACTTTTTTAAGTGTAAATGAAATTCATTCTAGATGGAAAGTTAACATGGAGAATAACGATGATTATTGGTCAGCAAAGGTTATTTTAGCTGAACATATGACTCGTTTAATACATGGAAACCAAGGGCTATTAGCAGCAAAAAGAATTTCTTCTTGTCTTTTTTCTGGATCTATAGAAAACATGTTATTAACTGATTTTGAACAATTAAAACAAGATGGTATTCCTTATGTTGAGTTATCTGGACATGAAGATTTAGTACAATCGTTGATTAATTCTACTTTAGCTACATCTCGTACTCAAGCGTATAATATGATTAACTCTAATGCGGTATATGTTAATAATAAAATGATTAATAATACAAAATATTATTTTAAAAATGATGATAAAATTTTTGGAAAATATTCATTATTACGTCGTGGAAAAAAAAATTATTATTTGTTATGTTGGTAAGATATAATATTATCTTATGTATAAATCTAATTTGATGTGAATTATATAATTTATTTATTGTATCTTTAGTATTATATAGTTTTAGTATTATTTTTTTATATAACAAAACTTTCTCCACAACCACAATATTCTGTTTTTTTTGTATTATAAAATTTAAAAATTTTATTTAATCCATTTTGTATGAAATCTATTTTTAATCCATTAATTTTTAAAAATGTTTCTTTTTTAATAAATATTTTAATATTATCATTTAATAATTCAATTTCACCATTTTTTTTTTCTTTAGTTAATTCCATTACGTAACGAAAACCAGCACAGCCTGATTTTTTTATACTTAATCTAATTCCTTTATTACCTGAATTATATATTAAAAATAAGCATTGTTTTGATGCATTAGGTGTAAATATGATTTTTGTTGTTTCTGATTTATTTATATGAGTATTATGTTGTTGAATTGTCATATGATGTATTTGTCTTATTAGTATATAATAAAATTAGTATATTTTTATAAAGATAAAAATTTTACTATTGTTATATAGTAATTAAATTATTTTTTTTGTTATGTTAGTTATTAAATTAAATTAAATTAATAAACTATATCATTTTAATGATATATATAACTAAACTATAATATATAATATAATATTATTAAATAAAATTCAAAAAAAATATTTTAATAGTAAAATATAAAAGTTATTTTTTAAATTATGTTAAATTGTTTTAATAATTTATTTAATTTATTAATATAAATTATATTTTATAATATACTCATTTTGAATAAAAAACATATTTTTAGTCAATTAAATATAAAAAAATATAAGAAATATAGATTTTAATTTAATTACTCTAGTATAATTTTTTATAATAGAGTAATAGTTTTATAAGAATTAAAATCCTTGAAGAGTGACTGAGGTATAATTTTATATGTATACTAATAGAAAAGATATAGATTTACCACAAGCTACATTTTCATTAATTTTTATTATTATCATGACATTAACAAGTTTTTGGATTATTCGTCCGTTTATTTTAGGATTTTCTTGGGCTAGTATGGTTGTTATTGCTACTTGGCCATTTATGATTAGATTGCAATTTTTATTATGTGGTAAACGTTCTATTGCTGTGATTATTATGACAGTACTTCTATTATTATTATTTATTATTCCTGTTGCATTTTTAGTGAATAGTTTAATTGAAAATAGTGTACCTTTAATTAATTGGTTAACATCTAGTAATGTACAATTTCCAAATTTAAATTGGTTACAAGCTATACCTGTAATTGGTATGAAGTTATTTGTAGGTTATCATAAATTATTAAGTGAAGGTGGATCAGCTTTAATTTCTCAATTACAACCTTATATGGGTATGACAACTAAATTTTTTATTGTTCAAGTAGGTCATTTTAGTCGTTTTTCTGTAGATTTAATGTTTATGTTAATTTTTAGTATAATATTATATTGGAATGGAGAAAAAGTAGGTAACATCATTCGTCATTTTGCATTTAGGTTAGCTGGTAAAACAGGTGATACATTGGTCTTGCTTGCTGGTCAAGCTATTAGAGCTGTTGCATTAGGAGTTGTAGTAACGGCATTAGTACAAGGATTATTAGGTGGAATAGGATTAGAAATTTCAGGTGTTCCATATTCTGCTTTATTAATGATTTTAATTATTTTATTTTGTTTATTACAATTAGGCCCTTTACCAGTTTTAATTCCTGCAATAGTGTGGTTGTATTGGCATGGTAATAAGACTTGTGGTACTGCTTTATTAGTTTGGAGTAGTATTTTATGTATATTAGATCATATTTTACGTCCTATTTTAATTAGAATAGGGGCAGATTTACCTACTTTATTAATTTTATCTGGAGTAATTGGGGGATTTTTAACTTTTGGAATGATTGGTTTATTTTTTGGTCCAGTTGTTTTAGTGATATCATATCGTTTAATTCTATCTTGGATGGAAGAAATTCCTTCTCCAGTATCACCTATGTCTAATATAGTAATCAAAAGATTGTCTAAAGAAAAATAATTAGAATATACTAAATAGTAGATGCATATAATATTTTATTATATTTTAATATACATGTATTGTAAGTAGTAATAACATTAAATAAATATATTATAGTTATCACATAATATATTATTTTGTGAAAGATTAGAATTGTAATTGTTTTAATTGTTTTAATACATTTACGTATATACATGTTTTATTGAAGTTTTCTTTTGCAAATATATTTTTCATTTGCAATTTTAATAAATTTAGATTTAATAGTTTCTGATAATTTTACTATTTATTTTTAAAGAAAAATATTACTTATAATTCATTATATATTTAATTATTTAAATTGGTGATTTATGTCATAGAAAGATATTTTTAAGTTTTATTAATATTAATAGTGAGTTTTTAAAAAAATTAATTAATATATTAATTATGTGATATACAGTTTTTAGAAAATATAATAAATATATTTATTAGAAAAATATGATCTACTTTTATTAAAAAAATTAAATTTTTTATTTTAGCTATTAATTAATGTATATAGAATATTATTGTAGTTATATTATAGATAGATTTAAGAAGGTTATTTTTTTTGATAGAGACACCAATGAAAAAAACAGATGAATTACGTACAATAAGAATTGATCCATTAGTAACGCCTGTTGATTTAGCTAAAAAATATACGATAACTCCAAAAATTATGGATAATGTTATTAGGACTCGGAATAGTATTGCTAAAATTATTACGGGAAAAGATAAACGTTTATTAGTTATAATAGGGCCATGTTCTGTTCACGATCCAGTAGCAGCAGTAGAGTATGCTTCAAGATTAAATGTATTAAGAAAAAAATATAGTTCTCGACTGGAAATTGTTATGAGAACTTATTTTGAAAAACCACGAACAGTAGTTGGTTGGAAGGGGTTAATTTCTGATCCATATTTAAATAGTAGTTTTCATGTGAATCATGGTTTAGCTTTATCAAGAAAACTTTTATTAGATATAAATGAATTAGGTATGCCTGCTGCTACTGAATTTTTAGATATTGTAATAGGGCAGTTTATAGCTGATTTGATTAGTTGGGGAGCTATAGGTGCTAGGACAACTGAAAGTCAAATTCATCGTGAGATGGCTTCAGCTTTGTCTTGTCCAGTTGGTTTTAAAAATGGAACTGATGGTAATATTCGTATTGCCATCGATGCAATAAGAGCGGCTAAAGTAAAACATTTATTTTTAGCTCCTAATAAACATGGTCAAATGACTATTAATCATACTAGTGGTAATCCATTATCTCATATTATTATGCGTGGAGGAAAATCTCCTAATTATTATGAAGAAAATATTGCTTTAGCTGTTAAATATTTACAAGATTTTAATTTACCTGAATACTTAATGGTAGATTTTAGTCATGGAAATTGTTTAAAACAACATCGTCGACAATGCGATGTTGGTGAATCAATATCTAAACAAATTTATAATGGATCTACAGCTATAGTTGGTGTGATGATTGAAAGCTTTTTAGAAGAAGGGTCTCAAAAGGTTGTGAAAGATGAACCATTAATTTATGGAAAATCAATTACAGATCCGTGTTTAGGTTGGTCAGATAGTGTCAGTTTAATTAATCGTTTAGCAAAAGCTGTAGATAGTCGATTTTAGAGTATAAGTTATATTGATATGATGAGGTATCAGTTTAGATATACTGATACCTTGATGTTATGGATTAAATGTTGTCAATAGTTTAGTCAAAACTATTATTTTTATATTATTAATATTTTTATTAAAATAATTGATTGTATTATTTTAGTGTTATATTGCTGATAATCACAGTATATATATTTTCTAGATATATCTCTAATTAACGTAATTTTTTATAAAATGCAGTTCATCAAATAATTTAAGGATTGTTAATGCCTATTGTTACGCTATTAGATGGTAGTAAAAGAACATATAACTATTTTATTTCAGTGATCGATATAGCTAAAGATATTAATTTTAGTTTATCTCAATCATGTGTTGCGGCATGGGTCGATAACAGTTTAGTAACTGTTGATACTGTTATAAAAAATGATTCTCGTATTATTTTTATATATGTTGAAAATGATATTGCTTTGGAGTGGATTCGTTATTCTTGCGCACAATTATTATCATATGCTATAAAAAATGCATTTCCTGATGTTAAAGTTGCTAATAATGGAATTTTAAAAAATGGTTTTTATTGTGACATAGATTTAGAAATTAAATTAACTAAAAATGATATAAGTATTATAGAACATAATATGTTGAGGTTAGTTAAAAAAAAATTTCCTATTGTTAAAAAATGTATGTCATTCGAACAGGTGTGTAATTTATTTATATCTCAAGGAAATTTTTATAAAATTAATATTTTAAATCAGTATTTTCAATATAAAAAAATAATTGATATTTACTACCATGAAGACTATTTTGATTTTTGTTTTGGTATGCAAGTACCTAATATAAAATTTTGTAGTTTTTTTAAATTACAAAATATATCAGGAGCTTATTGGCTGAATAATAAAAATAACAAAATGCTACAAAGAATTTATGGAACTGCTTGGTCTAATCGTACACAGTTAAATATGTATATTGACAACATAAAACGATTACAAGAAATAGATCATAGAGTTATATCGAAAAAATTAGATTTATATCATATACAAGATGAAGCTCCTGGTATGATTTTTTGGCACAACAATGGTTTAATATTGTTTAGAGAATTAGAAAACTTTGTTAGATTTAATTTAATAAAATATAATTATCAAGAAGTTAAAACACCTGTAATTATGGATCAATCTATATGGGCTCGAAGTGGACATTTAAATAATTATCAATCATCAATATTTACTACTTTGTCAGAAAATAAAAATTATTGTGTAAAACCAATGAATTGTCCAGGTCATGTTCAAATTTTTAATTATACATTAAGATCTTATCGGGATTTACCTATTAGACTAGCAGAATTTGGCAGTTGTTATCGTAATGAATCATCTGGAGCTTTGCATGGTTTAATGAGAGTTAGAGGTTTTACGCAAGATGATGCTCATATATTTTGTACCATGGATCAAGTAAAAGAAGAAATAAAAAATTGTATTATAATGATATATGATTTATATCAAATATTTAATTTTAAATTAATTTCAGTAAAATTATCTACTCGTCCAGAAAAACGTATTGGAGAAGATAAAACATGGGATCATGCAGAAAATTGTTTAGTTTCAGTATTACAGGAAAATAATATATTATTTGAATATCAGTCTGGAGAAGGTGCTTTTTATGGTCCTAAGATTGAATTTTCTCTGCATGATTCTTTAGAACGTATTTGGCAGTGTGGTACTATTCAATTAGATTTTTATTTACCATTACATTTAAATTCTTTTTATATAGATAAAAACAATAATCGTCAAATTCCAGTGATGATTCATCGAGCTATATTAGGTTCGATTGAACGTTTTATTGGTATCTTAATAGAAGAATATAAAGGTGTATTACCAGTATGGTTAGCTCCTATACAAGTAATGGTTATTGGTGTTAGTTTTAGAAATATAAATTATATTAATAAAGTAGTAACTAGTTTATTCACTGCAGGTATTCGCGTTAAATCAGATTTAAGTAATGATAGAATGAATTGTAAAATTCGTTATCATATTTTACATTATATTCCGTATATATTAATTTGTGGAGATCAAGAAGAGAAAAATAATACAGTGAGTATTAAATTTAGAACAGGATTAGAAATTAAAAATGTTAGTATTAATGTTTTTATTGAAAGATTAAAGAAAGAAATTTACAATCGAAGTTTTAATTTATTGGAGGAATAAGGTATTAAAGTTGGCAAAAAAACACAATTAATACGTCCTAATCGTATTAATAATGAAATTCGAGCTGTAAAAGTTCGCTTATCAGGTATTGATGGCGAGCAAATGGGTGTTGTAAGTTTACGTAAAGCTCTAAATATAGCAGAAGAATTAGGAGTAGATTTAGTAGAGATTAGCCCAAATGCAGAACCTCCTGTATGTCGTATAATGGATTATGGTAAATTTTTATATGAAAAAGGTAAATCGTATAAAGAACAAAAAAGAAAACAAAAAATTATTCAAATAAAAGAAGTAAAATTTAGACCAGGAACAGATATTGGAGATTATCAAGTTAAGCTAAAAAAATTAATTTGTTTTTTAGAAGAAGGAGCTAAAGTAAAAATTACATTACGGTTTCGTGGACGTGAAATGGCTCATCAACAAATAGGAGTTGATATGTTGAAGCGTATTAAATGTGATTTAAATGAATTGTCTATAGTAGAATTTTTTCCTAATAAAGTAGAAGGTCGTCAAATGATTATGGTTTTATCTCCTAAAAAGAAATAATTTTTTAATTATAGATAAGAGATAATATTTATGGATATCTACTGTGTTTTAATTTTTTTTAATGGGATATGTAATTGTGCCTAAAATAAAAACGTTGCGTAGTGCCGCTAAAAGATTTAAAAAGACTGCTTCTGGTATGTTTAAACATAAACAAGCTAATTTACGTCATTTATTAACTAAAAAAACTACTAATAGGAAACGTAATTTACGTTCTAAAACAATGGTATTGCAAGGAGATATTAGGAGAGTAATTACTTTTTTACCATATTTATAATATTTTATTACAATCGAAAATTAAGGTAAGGAGAAATAGTGGCTCGTATCAAACGTGGTGTTATCGCTAGAGCTAGACATAAAAAAGTTTTAAAGCAAGCGAAAGGATATTATGGTGCTCGATCTCGAGTATACCGTGTAGCTAATCAGGCTGTTATTAAATCAGCTCAATATTCTTATCGTGATAGAAGACAGCGCAAACGTTTATTTCGTCGATTATGGATTACTCGTATTAATGCAGCAGTAAGATCAGGGAACATTTCGTACAGCCAATTTATGCATGGTTTAAAAAAATTAAATGTAGAGATTGATCGTAAAATTTTATCTGACATTGCAATTTTTGATGAATATACGTTTAATAAATTAATTGAAAAAACAAAATTTGTATTACAGTAGCAGCGTTTTTATTAGGAGGGAGTAACCAATCTCCCTTTTTTATTATAAAATAATATATAATAATTATATACATTAATTATTTTTACATGTAATTATTTATTTATTTTAATAAGTAATTTAAATTTAATATTTAATTAAGTTCAATGGTTTCATGAACAGAGTTTATAAAAATTATGTTAGATCCAGTAAAATTTTTAAATTTAGCTAAAATTGATATTAGTGAAACTAATACTATCGAAGAATTAAATTTAGTAAAAATAAAATATTTAGGAAAAAAAAGTGTTTTATCTAAATGTTTATTAAATTTGCATAAATTATCATTAAAAGATAAGTTAAAAATTAGTGTTAAATTAAATCAATTAAAAAAAGATATAAAATTACTAATTAATTTACATAAAAAAAAGTTAATACATGTTTTATCAAGTAATGATAAAAAAGAGTATGATGTAGATATTTCTTTATTAGGTCGTCGTATTGAAAATGGTGCTATTCATCCTATAACGACGACTATTAATATTATAGAATCGTTTTTTTTTACTTTAGGATTTAATATAGTAATGGGTCCTGAGATAGAAGATGATTATCATAATTTTAGTGCATTAAATATTTCTAAAAATCATCCATCTCGTTCTGAACATGATACTTTTTGGTTTGATACGGAGCGTTTACTAAGAACACAAACTTCTAGTATGCAAATTAGGATAATGAAAAATGAACGACCTCCTATTAGAGTCATAGTTCCTGGAAAGGTGTATCGTAATGATTATGATTCAACACATACTCCAATGTTTCATCAAGTAGAAGGTTTGATACTTGATCATGTTATTAGTTTTTCTAATTTGAAATGGATTATGAAAGAATTTTTGTATTTCTTTTTTAAAAAAAAAATAGAAATAAGATTTCGTCCGTCATATTTCCCTTTTACAATACCATCAGCAGAAATTGATATCATTTATAATCAAAGTACATGGTTAGAAGTATTAGGATGTGGTATGGTACATCCTAATGTTTTAAGTAATGTAAATATTGATTCTAAAAAATATATAGGTTGCGCTTTTGGTATAGGTGTAGAAAGGTTAGCTATGTTGCGTTATGGAATATCAGATTTACGTATTTTTTTTGAAAATGATTTGCGATTTTTAAGACAATTTAAATAATTCAATAATGGTAATTGTTTATGGAATTTAGTGAAAGATGGTTAAAAGAATGGGTTAATTTAGAGATTAATACTATTACATTATGTGAACAACTTACTGAATCTGGTTTAGAAGTCGAAAGCGTAAAATGTATATCAGGAGTATTTAATGATGTTATAATAGGTAAAGTTATATCTTGTGAGATTCATCCTAATGACAATATGTGGAAAATTTTTTTTATTAATATTGGATGTAATAATAATATTCATATTATATCTAAAATTTGTAATGTCAAGATTGGAATGAAAGTAGTTATTGCTCCTATAGGTTCTATATTACCTGATAAAATTGTGATTAAGCCGATTAATATAGAAGGTTACATTTCAGAAGGGATAATTTGTTCTTTTTTTGATTTAGGAATGTTTGAGTATGGAGAAAAAATAATTGTATTACCTGATAATGCTCCAGTAGGTGTAGATTTACATAAATATTTTTTACTAAATGATAACATTATTAAATTATCTGTTACTCCCAATAGATTCGATTGTTTAGGTATTTTAGGAATAGCTAGAGAATTATATATTCGTAATAATATTAAATTACCTGTATTGTATATAAAACCAGTAAAATCAATAATAAATGATACTGTGAATGTAATTTTAAAAGCACCTAATATATGTCCGCGTTATTTTTGTAGATTGATAAAGAATATTTCTAATAGTATTATTACTCCGATTTGGATAGTAGAAAAATTAAGACGTTCTAACATAAAGAGTATTAATGCAATAGTTGATATTGTAGAATATGTTTCTATTGAATTAGGTTTGCCATTACATGTATTTAATGCAGATATTACAGTAGATAATATAATTTTAAGAAAATCAAGTCTAAATGAAAGAACTACATTAATAAATAAAGAAGAAATAATATTAGACAAAAATGTATTTGTTATTTCTAATAATCATTCTATTTTATCAGTAGAAGGTAATATAAATACTGTGATATCAGAAGTAACTACAAATACTAAAAATATATTAGTAGGATCGGCTTTTTTAAATATTTCTCTTGATGAAAAAGTTATAGGTAAGTATACAGGAAAAAATTTTTATACTAATTGTTATGAATATGGTGTTGATTTTAACCTTCAAGAATATGCTATAGAATATGTGACTAATTTATTAATGGATATTGTAGGAGGTCAATCTGGTCCATTAGTATCAGAGACAGATTATTCTAATTTTTGTGTATCAAGAAAAATTAAATTATCAAGAGATAGATTAAATAAAGTACTTGGTTTTTTTATGGAAGATGATTTAGTTAAAGAAAATTTGTTGAAACTTGGATTTCGAGTAATATGGTGTAGTAGTGATTATTGGCAGGTAGAATCACCGTCATGGCGTTTTGATATTAAAATAGAAGAAGATGTAATAGGAGAATTAGTTCGTATTTATGGTTATAATAATATATCTTCTATTTCTTATGTAGGAAAAATGTTTATCAGTAATATTAATGATAAATATGAACTTTTAAAAAAAACTAAAAATTTATTAGTTAATAAAGGATTTTATGAAATTATCACATATAGTTTTATAGATCCAAATATGCAAAGTATGTTATTTCCTAATCGAAAACAATTTTTTTTATCTAACCCAATATCTAAAGAAATGTCGTCTATGAGAACATCTTTATTACCAGGTCTACTTAATATATTATCTTATAATCAAGATCGTCAGAGAGATCATATTTGTTTGTTTGAAAGTGGATTATGTTTTTTAGAAGATAAAAATTGTATTTTAGGGGTTAGTCAAAATTTTTATTTGTCAGGCATAGCTTATGGATATATTTATGGTAACAGATTTTGGGATAAAACAGATAAAAGAATTGATTTTTTTGATATGAAAGGTGTTATTGAATCTATTTTTGAAATAAATGGAATATTAAAAAATATAGATTTTCGATCTGAATCTATAACATGTTTACATGTTCAAAAAAGTGCTAATATTTATTGCAATGGGAAATTAATAGGATATTTTGGTGTATTAAATTCTTATTTAAGTCAATATTTTAAATATACATATAATGTAGTTATGTTTGAAATATTTTGGGAGAATTTTCTTTCTTGTGATTCTATAACAATAAAAAAATTTTCACGTTTTCCAAATAGTAAACGTGATATTTCTATTATAGTATCAAAAAATGTTCCTATAAACGATATTATCAAAACATGTAAAGATATTGATATTATAAAAATAGTAGATGTATATATATTTGATTTATACTGTGATAATCGTGCAATAATGAAAAATAAAAAAAGCGTTGGTGTACGTTTAATATTTGAAGACATGCATAAAACATTAATTGATAGTGAAATTAACGTCATTGTAAAAAAATGTATATTAAAATTACAGAAAAAATTTCAAGCAGTATTAAGGAATTAAATATATGGTATTTACTAAAGCTAAATTATTGGAGTGTTTGTTTGAAAGTTTAAAAATAAAAAAAAAAGATGTTAAAAATATTATAGAGTTGTTTTTTAAAGAAGTTTGTTTTGCTTTAGAAGATGGTGAAAAAGTTAAATTATCAGGATTTGGTAATTTTGACTTAAGATATAAAGAAGAACGTCCTGGTAGAAATCCTAAAACAGGTGAAAAAATATTAATTAAAGCAAGGAGAATAGTAGTATTTAAGCCTGGAAAAAAATTGAAAAATAGATTTAAAATACATAATTTTAATTAGATTGTTAATTATATAATTAAAAAAATAATGTTAAGATATAAATAATATATATAGTATTTTACATGATTTGATTTATAGATATTTTATAAAACATATATTTTATTAATTTTATAATTTTTATTATATGTTACATATGTCATTTAAATTCATAATATAATGTGTGTTTTATTATTTTTTTATCATATGATGTTGATCATATTAATATTAAATTATTTTACATTTAATAATGTAATACATTAATTGCTATTTTTTTAAACATTAGTATTATTTTATAATTTAGTAACATAATTAATTTATTTATAAAAAATTTGTTACATATTTACTATTACAATAATAAAATAAATAATAGATGATAAAATTAAATATTTATTATATTGATATTTTATATTAATTATATACGATATGTTATTTCTTTAATAAAACAAAGGAGATTAAATGGATTTTGTTAAAATAAAACAAGATGGTAAAGCTAGATTAGGTTTATTAAAGTTTAATAGAGGTATTGTAGAAACGCCTGTTTTTATGCCAGTTGGAACATATGGTGCAGTGAAAGGAATGACTTCAGAAGATTTAAAATTAACAAGAACTAAAATAATTTTAGGTAATGCGTTACATTTATCTATGAGACCTGGTCAGAAAATCATAAAATTACATGGTAATTTACATAATTTTATGCAATGGAATGGTCCTATTTTAACTGACTCTGGAGGTTTTCAAATTTATAGTTTGTCTAAAATAAGAAAAATTGATTGTAACGGAGTATATTTTATACATCCTAATGATGGTAGTAAAGTGTTTTTTACTCCTGAACAATCCATTGATGTACAATATGATCTTGGTTCTGACATATCTATGTGTTTAGATGAGTGTGTGTCTTATCCTGTTATTTGGGAAAAAGCTAAAAATGCTATGGAAACATCTATAAATTGGGCAATTAAATCTCGTCGTTATTTTGATATGAAGAAAAATAGTAATGCTTTGTTTGGTATTATACAAGGTTCTATATTTAAAGATTTACGAGATATGTCTATTAATAAATTGTTAAACATTGGATTTGATGGATATGCCGTAGGAGGATTTGCTGTAGGTGAAACAAAAGAACTGATGTATTCATTATTAGAACATATTTGCGATCAAATACCTGTGGATAAACCTAGATATTTAATGGGAATTGGTAAACCATCTGATTTAATTGAATCTGTACGTAGAGGAGTTGATATGTTTGATTGTGTATTACCAACAAGAAATGCTAGAAATGGATATCTTTTTGTTAGCCAAGGTATAATAAGAATTCGTAATAGAAAATATAAAAATGACTTATCTGTATTAGATGATAACTGTAATTGTTATACATGTAAAAATTTTAGTCGTTCGTATTTACATCATCTTGATCGTTGTAATGAAATATTGGGAATTCGTTTAAATACTATTCATAATTTATATTTTTATCAAAATTTTATGCACAATTTACGTATATCTATTAAAAATAATAACTTTAATAAATTTGCTGATCATTTTTATCAGATGAATCATATATAAAATAGTTAGTATATGATTTAATATTTTATTTTTATGAAAAAATATTTTTTTAGATATATATAATTAATAGTACTGTTATCTATAATATTAAGTATTTATATTAGCATATTATTTTTGATACATATATTAATTTGATTAAAGTTTAGTATATTTTATTTAATAATATTTTTATATATAATAAATGATGTTTATTTTTTAAATAACTTTTTTGTTTAAAATGAATATTTCAATATTCATATATTATTTTAAAATAAAACAGAAAAATCGGCAATTTTTAAAAATAATTTTTTTATTTTATCTAATATAGTTAATCGATTAATTTTTATATGTATATTGTCATGGTTAATTATTATTTTATTAAAAAAAATGTTTATAGGAATATTTAATTGATTGATATTAATAAGAGCTTCTTTGTATTTATAATTTAAAATTAAATGTGGAATTGTAGATTCTAAATATAGGATTATTTTTACTACATTTTTTTCTTCTATATTTATAACAAGATTATTGTCAATATGTCGATTAAGTTTAATTGTATTTTTTTTTAAAATATTTGATATTCTTTTATTTATAGATATAAGTGATTGATATATTGTTAACGTTTTAAAGTGTGATATCGCTTTAATACGAGCGTCTATATCTATTGGTGTAGTAATATTACATATTAAAACTGATGTAACTATATTTTTATCGTATTCTGTTTTTTTATATATTGAATAACATTTTTTTATAATAAATTTTAAAGTTGTATTAATCGTATTTTGTTTTTCATTGATTGATTGGTATAAATTAACAGATATTTCTATTAATTTTTTTAAGTTAATAGGAATATTATATTTTATAAGAATTCGTAATATACCTATTGCTGCACGTTTTAAAGCATATGGATCCTTATCGTTTTTAGGATATTCTTGAATTCCAAATATACCTGATAAAGTATCTATTTTATCGGCGATAGAGAGAGCACATGCAATAGGATGGGAAGGTAATGAATCATTTGATAATTTAGGTTGATATTGTTCTTTTATTGCTATGGCAATTTCATTAATTTCTTTATTTTGTAAGGCATAATACATTCCAATTGTTCCTTGTATGTCAGGAAATTCACAGACCATGTTAGTGACTAAATCACATTTAGATAATTGAGCTGCTCGTATAGAATGATTTATGTTAGCTTGAGTATATGGAGCTATCCATTCAATTAAGGTTTGAATTCTACAAGTTTTATCGTATAATGAACCTAATTTCTGATGAAATAAAACATGTTTTAATTTAGGTAAATAATCTTCTAATTTTTTTTTTGAATCGTTTTTAAAAAAAAATTCCGCATCTGCAAATCTAGAATGGAGTACTTTTTCATTACCAGAAATTATATGTTGAGTGGAATTGGAGATGACATTTGAAACAAAAATAAAATATGGTATTAATTGTTCTGTTTCATTATACATTGATAAATATTTTTGCTGATGAGACATTATATGTACTAATATTTCATGTGGTAATTGAAGAAATTTTTTATTAAATTTACCAATCAGAGCTGTAGGTGATTCTACAATAGAAGTAATTTCTTCCAGTAACATATTAGAGAATTTTAATATCCCATTATGTTTTTTTGCTAGATATGTAATATCTTTCTTTATTTTTTCTTTTCTGGTATTAAAATGTGCGATAATATTTGAGTGTTTAAACAATATATCTGGATATTGTTCTGCATGTTGAATAATTATTTTACGAGATTGCATAGATAAATGATGTCTCAGTATTCTATTTGAATATAAATTAAATATATTTATAGAAATTATTTTTTCTCCAAATAAAGTGCAAATATTTCTAATTGGACGAGAAAATTTATGGTTATAATTATCCCATCTCATTTTTGTTTTTAAGTTAATATGTTTTATTGATGTATAAATAATTTTAGGTAAAATATTATAAGTTTCTTGAGTTTGTGATTTTTTTTCATAATATAACCATTCTCCTTGATTGTTTTTTATTTTTATGGCTTGTTTAATATTTATTTTACAAGATTGAGCCCATTTTAAAGCTATACAAGATGGATTTCCAGATACATCAAATGAATTTAATATTGAAGGTCCTTTTTTTTTGATGGTTTTATCTGTGTATGTAGTATGCATTTGTTCTATTTTTAAAGCGATACGTCTTGGAGTGGCAAAAGTTGTATATGATCCATGTGGAATATGATATAATTTTAATTGTGTAAGAATATTGGAACAAAACGATAAATGAATATTATATAATTCTTTTGCAGGTAGTTCTTCAGTACCTAATTCTATTAATAATGTTTGTTGTTTTTGCATAGTATTATTATAGTCCTATATATAACATATAATCTTATTATATTGAATGTGTTTTAAATATTTAATTGGTAATATTTATGTGCTATTTCTTTAGTAATTTTTCTTATATATAAAATATATTTTTGACGTTCAGTTATAGACAAAGCTTTTCTGGCATCGAGTACGTTAAAAATATGTATTGCATATAATATATGTTCGTATGACGGTAGTATTAGTGAATTGTTTGACAGATTTAGTAGCCGAATAGATTCTTTTGTATATTGTTCAAATAATGTATTTAATATATTCAAATCAGCATATTGAAAATTATATAAAGATTGTTCTAATTCATTGTGTAAAAATAAATCTCCATATGTAATTTTTTTTGGTAAATTATTCCATAATATATCATAAACATTATTTTTATTTTGTATATGCATATTAATTCTTTCTAGTCCATATGTTATTTCTACAGTAATAGGATTGCATTCTATTCCTCCGACTTTTTGAAAATAAGTAAATTGAGTTATTTCCATACCGTTTAACCAAATTTCCCATCCTATTCCTGATGCTCCTAAAGTAGGATTTTTCCAATTATCTTCAACAAAACGTATATCATTTATTGTAGAATCAATTTGTAATGCTGTCAGTGAATCTAAATATATGTCTTGTATATTATTTGGAGCTGGTTTGATAGCTACTTGAAATTGATAGTAATGTTGTAAACGATTTGGATTTTTTCCATATCTTCCATCAGCAGGTCTTCTAGAAGATTGTACATATGCAATACTAAAAGGTTTTGCACCAATACTTCCAAAAAATGTTTGATTATGAAAAGTACCTGCTCCTATGGGTATGTCATATGGTTGTATTACAGTACAACCATGTTTTAACCAATAGTTTTGTAAAATACATATAACGTTATAAAAGGTATTATTTTTAATAATTGACATATATATCCAAAATATAATATATAAATTTAATTTGTATTATAATAACTATATTATAATACGTTTATATAAATTGATACGTTAACGAAATAATATTATAAAAAGTTTATTTTATAAATATAAAATATGTTTTTTTATTATTTTTATATTATGTCATTACATAAATATATATATTGTTTAAATACAATATTCATTAAAAGTAATATTTTGTATATTGTTTTTATTAATAGATGAAATTATATTTTTTATTAATTATATAGAGTTATAAAATATATAATATTACAATTTAATTTATAAAATAATATTTATATATATTTTTATTAAAATTTTTTAATTAATTTATATATAGATATATATATTGATATATGTATTGTATTTTTTATATAAAAAAATAACTTTATATTATAGTAATAATATATTTTTTTTTTATAAGATAGTATGTTTTAAAGGTATAAAAATAATTTATGAAATATATTGGAGCACATATTAGTATTGCAGGTGGTGTAGATAAAGCTGTATTGCGTGCATATAAATTAAAAGCTACGGCTTTTTCTATGTTTACTCAAAATCAAAGACGATGGAAATCTGTTTTATATAGTCGCCAAACAATTGTTAATTTTAAATTAATGTGTGAAACTTATAATTATCAAGTTAATACTATTTTACCACATGCCAGTTATTTAATTAATTTAGGTCATCCTATTGATCATTTATTAAAAAAATCTAGATATGCATTTATTGATGAAATAAATAGATGTAATTTGTTAGGATTGGTATTATTAAATTTTCATCCAGGAAATCATTTAAACAAAATATCAATTGAAAATTGTTTAGATCGGATATCTGAATCAATTAATTTTGCGTTAGATCATACTAAAAAAATAGTGTTAGTTATAGAAAACACAGCAGGGCAAGGAACGAGTGTTGGTTTTTCATTTGAACATTTAGCTAAAATTATTAGTGGTGTTAGATACAAAGATAGAATCGGAGTATGTCTTGATACTTGTCATTTATTTGTTTCAGGATATGATTTACGTTCAGAATATTTATGTCATTGTACATTTGATAAGTTTGACAAAATTATAGGTTATCATTATTTAAAAGGATTACATATTAATGATTCTAAAAAACCGTTATGTAGTAAAGTTGATCGTCATCAAAATTTAGGACAGGGGTATATAGGTTATACTGTTTTTCGTTGGATTATGAAGAATTCTTTGTTTGATAATATTCCAATTATTTTAGAAACTACTAATTCTAATCTGTGGTTAGAAGAAATTGCTTGGTTAAATTCGCAACAGTAATATATACTTTATAAGATATTTGATAAATGTAAAATATTTATATAAAAAAATATTATTGCATTATATTTTTTAAAATTTATAAATTTATAGAGGTATATATATGTCTTATTTAAACATAATTAATTTATTTATTTTTTTATGTATATATATATAAGTAATTAATTATTTATTAATTATATAATATTTTTTTGTATTTATATGAATAAATCATGTTTTATAATTGTTTAAAGAGAACTAATCATGTATATGATTTACGGGACATTAAGAACAGACAAAGGTAAAAGTGCTAGTAGACGTTTTCGTATTAAAAATAGCTTTCCTGCTGTAGTATATGGTAAAGAAAAATCTAATCTTTGTATATTATTAGATCATGATATTATGTTTAATTTACAATTGAAACCAGATTTTTATAAAAAAAAGTGTTGTTTAATACTGGAACATAAAAAACATATAGTACGATTGCAGTCAATTCAAAGACATGCTTTTAAACCTAAATTATTACATATGGATTTTATATATGTTTGATATTTTTTGATTAATTTGTGATTATTTATATATCGGCACATAATCTTGTTTTATATCAAGTATTAATTTGTATCTTAAATATTTTTTATTGATTAATAGTATTTTGTGCCGATAGTTATAGTTCAGTATATAAGACGTATTTAGTATTTTTAAAAGGTATTGTGCGACAAAAATATTTTTTGCACATAAAATATGTTTAAAATAAGTTATTTAAAAGTAAAATTTTATTAAAAAAAATAATATAATACTTATTAATAAGATAGAAATAGTTAAATGTTTTGTTTTTTTTATAAATAAAACAGATGTTAAATTGTCATATTTTTTACGTTTCCACCATTTTAACGATAACCATATTATTAACCAAATGAGAATTAAGATATCAAATATATGCCATTTAATAGTATTATCAATTTTATGTAAAGGAATTCTCACTATAGCATCTAATAGCATTCCAGGAAAAAAATATATTGGAGGCCATATTATACATCCAATTATACTAGGGAAAATAAATTTTTTTAACGGTAATTTTAACATACCACATACCATGGGTATTAATGGTCTTGTAGGTCCAATAAATCTTCCAATTAATATAGTTAGTATATTATGATTAATTAAAGTTTTTTTTATTTTTGTTAATATCATTTGATATTTTTTTAGTAAATATAAATTAAGCAACCAGTGTTTAAATCGCCATCCTATGTAATATGAACTCCAATCTCCAAGTAAACAACCTATCATACTAGCTATCCAAGACGTATAAAAATTTAAATAACCATGGCCAATTAAAGTTCCTAAACTGGTCATCATTATAATACCTGGTAAAAATAAACCAACTAAAGTAAAAGATTCCAAAAAAGATATTGAGGTAATTATAATTGGTGCGTAATATAAAGATTTTTTAATTAGATATGTTAACCAATATTCCATAAATATTATTTCTTATAAATTAGAGTTAATTCTTTTAATTTCATTCAACAGTATATCTTATACTAGGTAAATTTATTTTTTAAGTATAATCTGTACTAATACGACACATATTTATTAATTTATAAAATATGTGTCGTATATATGCAATTTTATAAAAAATAGATAAAAAATATTTAAAATATAATAATGTATTATATATTAAATATATAAAATATTTTTTTAAAAAATTTTAAATTAAAAAATTAATTTTTATGTTATTTAACATTATTTTTTTTATTTAAAATATTAAATAGATCTTTTCTATATTTTTTATATTTGGTTTTACATTATAATTTTTATATAAATAATAATAAAATTTTATATATTTTTATGATTTTAATAATTTATGGTAAGTTTTATGTATATTTTGTATAACAAATAATTTTTTTTTATTTTATAAAATTATTAATTATATTATAAAGAATATATTATATATAACTCATTAAATATAAATGAATTATAATTTATCAATATAATATATATTTTATTCAATATTATAGTAAGATATTTTTTATTTTGATGAGTAATTTTAAATGATTTGGAATACAAAATCTTATGATTTTATGCCTAAAAAATATTTAGGACAAAATTTTCTTATAGAAATGAATATAATAAATAAAATTATAGACTATATTAATCCAAAATGGAAAGATAATATAGTGGAAATTGGACCTGGTTATGCAGCGTTAACAAAACCGATTTGTAAATATGTAGAATTATTAAATGTAATTGAATTAGATAAAAATTTGGTATTTTTTTTGGAAAATAGTTGGTTTAGAAAAAAGTTAAATATTTTTCAAAGTAATGCAGTACATTTTAATTATTTAGATATATATAATAATGGTAATAAAAATATACGTATTTTTGGAAATTTACCGTACAATATTTCTGTTGCATTAATTTTGTATCTTTTTAATTTTTTAGAAATTATTGAAGATATGCATTTTATGGTACAGAAAGAAGTTGCTGATCGTTTATCAGCTATTCCAGGGACAAAAAAATATGGTAGATTAAGTATTATTGCTCAATATTATTGTGATATTTTTCCATTATTTTCTGTTGATCCTATTTCTTTTAAACCTATGCCTAAAGTCAAATCTATGTTTGTAAAGTTTATACCTAACGTAAAATTTCCAGTATGTCCTCAAAAAATAGAAGTATTAGAAATGATTACCAAAGAAGTTTTTAAACATAAGAGAAAAATGTTGCGTCATAGTTTATCAAAATTTCTAACCATGGAAAATTTTATAGAATTAAGAATTAATCCTATGTTAAGAGCAGAAAACTTAACTATATTTCAATATTTTAAATTAGTTCATTATTTAACATTAAAATAAAATTAATCGTTTTTTATTTAATTTATTTCGAATTATTTTTAATTGGAATGTATGTTTCATCATTTTTTTATTAAATATAAATTAAAGGATATATACAATGAGCACGTATATTGTAGGGGATATTCATGGTTGTTATTTACAGTTAAAATTGTTATTAAAAAAAGCACATTTTAATTCTGCAAAAGATCTATTGTTATGTACTGGAGACATAGTAGGGCGTGGATCTGGTTCACTAGAAGTAATTCGTTTTTTATACTCTATAAGATATAATGTAAGAATAGTTTTAGGTAATCACGATCTAAGATTATTATCAGTATATTTTGGTTTAATTGAACAAAATAAATATGATCATTTTGAAGATATTTTAAAATATAAATTTTCTGAAAATTTAATTCAGTGGTTAAGAACACAACCTTTATTATATATAGATAAATGTAAAAAGATTATTTTATCTCATGCAGGTATTTATTTTAAATGGAATATTAATACATTAATAAATTACGCTAAATTAGCTGAAATGGCTTTATCTGGTATAGATTATTTATTATTTTTAAAAAAAATACAATTTAATGAGATAACATATTATAAAGAAAATATGAAAGAATATGATCTAATATGTTTTATAGTGAATACGTTAACACGAATGCGTTATATTGATTCAAATGGTAATTTAAATATGACTTGCAAAAAAATACCATCTAGTGTTACAGAACCATTAATTCCATGGTTTCATATGTTATATGATAAAAAATATTTATTTTATTCAATATTTTTTGGTCATTGGTCATCTTTATTAAATTTTAACACACCATGTAATGTTTTTGCATTAGATTCAGGTTGTTGTTGGGGTAATAAATTAACTATGATACGTGTGGAAGATAAAATGTTTTTTTTTCAACCATATGAAATTAATAATTAATATTAAATTGGATTATTGACTGACTATTTTTTTTAATATTTCAAATTGATAATCAAAGTTAATTATATGATTAGCGTAAACATATTTATAATATATACGATTCCATTTTATTTTTTTATAATTAGGAAAGTATTTATCTCCTGGTATATTTTTGTGTAATTTAGTTAAGTATAAGGTATTAGTCATATGTAAAGTTTGTTCATAAATACTACTACCTCCAATAATCATTATTTCTTTATTATATTTAGCTAATTTTATTCCGTCTTTAATTGATTTTGCCCATATTATTCCTGAATGATATATTTTTTTTTTACTAATTATAATATTTTCTCTCATAGGTAAAGGTTTACCGATAGATTCCCAGGTTAATCGTCCCATTATAATACTTTTATGTAAAGTATGTTTTTTAAACCATATAAGATCTGGAGGTAAATTCCATGGTAAATTATTATTATTACCAATAATTTTATTTTTAGATATAGCTGCAATGATACTAATGTTCATTTTGTACTTAAAAATTATATATTATTTTTTTTGATTGTTTTATGTCTATCTTGTAAAGATAATATTGTTTTCGTTGGGTTTTCAGATAAGGCCATAACGGTAGCAAAAGCTCCATTTAATGTAGTATCATAATGTACTTTATAATGTAAAGCATTACTGAAAATTAGTTGAGATTCATCCATAGATTTATTAGTGTCAGTAGTATTTATTATGTAGTTATATTCTTTATTTTTTAGACGATCTTGAATATTAGGACGACCTTCATCATGTATTGAGTTGACTAATCTTGTATTGATTCCTACTTTTTTTAAAATTTTAGCAGTATTTAAGGTGGCGTCTAATTTAAAACCCATATTTTTGAGTTTAATAGCTAATATAATAATATTTTTATGATCTCGTTCCTTAACAGATAGTAATACACGTCCTGATGTTTTAATATTAATTTGAGCTCCTAACATTGCTTTAGAAAATGCTTCTGAAAAATTTCTGCCTATACCCATAACTTCACCTGTTGAACGCATTTCTGGGCCTAGTATAGGATTGACTCCTTGAAATTTGTTAAAAGGTAATACTACTTCTTTTATAGAATAATATGGTGGAATAATTTCTTGTGTATATCCTTGTTGATTTAATGTTTTTCCGCACATGACACGTGCTGCAATTTTGGCTAGCTCTATACCAGTTGCTTTAGAAATAAAAGGTACACTTCTTGAAGCTCTTGGATTAACTTCAATAATATATATATTTTTATCTTTAATAGCAAATTGTATGTTCATTAGACCTTTAACTGATAATTCTATTGCTATTTGTTTTACTTGTTTTCTAATAATGTTTTTAACATTATTAGACAATGTATATGTCGGAAGAGAACAGGCAGAATCTCCTGAATGAATACCAGCTTGTTCTATATGTTCCATAATTCCACCGATTAATACATTTTTTCCATCACTAATAGCATCAACGTCTATTTCTATTGCGTTGTCTAAATAATGATCAAGAAAAATTGGTGATATATTATTTGTTTGAAATGTATCCAAAAAGTGTTTTTCTAGTTCATTTATATTATATACTACTTTCATGGATCGACCACCTAATACATAAGAAGGTCTAATTATAATTGGAAATTTTATTTCTGTAGCTTTTATTTTTGCTTGTTCTAGAGTTGTTACTGTAGCATTTATTGGTTGTTTAAGACCTAATTTTGATATAATTTTTTGGAATCTATTTCTATCTTCTGCTTTATCAATTGAGTCAGGAGTAGTTCCAATTATTGGTAATCCTTCTTTTTGAAATTGATCAGCTAGTTTTAATGGAGTTTGTCCTCCATATTGTATAATTATTCCCATAGGTTTTTCTATACGTGTTATTTCTAAAATATTTTCCAATGTTAAAGGTTCAAAATATAATCGGTCAGACAAATCATAATCTGTAGAAACTGTTTCTGGATTGCAATTAATCATAATTGTTTCAAATCCATCATCTCTTAAAGCTAACGCTGCATGTACACAGCAATAATCGAATTCAATACCTTGTCCTATGCGATTAGGTCCTCCTCCTAGAATAATAATTTTATTGTTGTTTTTATTAGGGTTTGATTCGCATTCATCTTCCCATGTTGAATATAAATAAGCAGTATCAGTAGAAAATTCTGCAGCACAGGTATCTATTCTTTTATATACTGGATAGAGATTTAATTTATGTCGTGTATCTCTTATTTTTTTTTCATCTACGTGTAGTAAATTAGCTATACGTATATCTGAAAATCCTTTTTGTTTTAACATTCTAAAGAATGGATAATTTAATCCTATTAAACCATAAAGTATTATTTTTTTTTCTATATTTACTAGTTCTTTAATTTGAATTAAAAACCATGTATCAATTAATGTTAATTCAAAAATATCATTTAAAGACATATTTATACGAAATGCATCTGCAATATACCAAATTCTTTCAGCTCCAGCACATTTTAATTCATATCTGATTTTTGAAAATAACTGAGGATCATCATGAATAGTTATTTTTGTTTCAAATCCATAAGATCCAATTTCTAAACTTCTAATAGCTTTCTGTATTGATTCCTGAAATGTGCGACCAATTGCCATGACTTCGCCAACAGATTTCATTTGAGTTGTTAATCTATCGTTACATCCTTCAAATTTTTCAAAATTAAATCGAGGAATTTTGGTTACTACATAATCTATGCTAGGTTCAAAAGATGCAGGAGTATTAATTCCAGTAATATCATTTTTTAATTCATCTAGAGTGTAACCGATGGACAATTTTGCTGCGATTTTTGCTATAGGAAAGCCAGTAGCTTTAGAAGCTAATGCAGATGAACGTGATACTCTTGGATTCATTTCTACAATAATCATTCTGCCGTTTTTTGGATTAATTGCAAATTGTACGTTTGAACCTCCGGATTCTACACCAATTTCCTGTAAAATTTTAATCGATGCATTTCTCATTTTTTGATATTCTTTGTCAGTTAAAGTCTGAGCAGGAGCAACAGTAATTGAATCTCCTGTATGTATCCCCATAGGGTCTATATTTTCAATGGAACAGACAATGATACAGTTATCGTTTTTATCTCTCATAACTTCCATTTCATATTCTTTCCATCCAATTAACGATTCATCAATTAGTAATTCTTGAATAGGAGACGATTCAAAACCTTGCATACATATTTCTTTAAATTCTTCGTGATTATAGGCAATACCTCCTCCACTACCTCCCATGGTAAAAGAAGGACGAATAATACATGGAAATCCAATTTTTTTTGATATTTTAAATGCTTCTTCTATATTATGAGCAACTTCTGATCGAGCAGTTTCTAAATTAATTTTTTTCATTGATTTTTCAAATAAAGCACGATTTTCTGCTTTTTTAATTGAGGTAACAGTAGCACCTATCATTTTTATGTTAAATTTTAATAAAATTCCTTTTTTATCTAATTCTAAGGCGCAATTTAAGGCAGTTTGCCCTCCCATTGTTGGTAATAATGCATCAGGTTTTTCTTTTTCTATAATTTTTTTAATAATTTTCCAATGAATTGGTTCAATATACGTAACATCAGCCATGTTTGGATCAGTCATAATTGTTGCTGGATTCGAATTAACTAAAATAATTCTTAATCCTTCTTCTTTTAGAGCTTTACAGGCTTGAACACCAGAATAATCAAATTCGCAAGCTTGTCCAATGATAATAGGACCCGCTCCTAGAACTAATACAGATTGTATTTCTTTTTGTTTTGGCATTATGATTGTTTTCCTGTAATATTTTTTTTGTTCATGTTATTTTTCATTAAATGTATGAAGTGATCAAATAAATATATTGCATCATGTGGCCCAGGATTAGATTCAGGATGACCTTGAAAACCAAAAGCTAATTTATTTTTATGATGTAATCCTTGTAAAGTATTATCAAAGAGGGAGATATGGGTAATATTTGCACTTTTCGGCAAAGTTAAATGATCAACAGCAAAATTATGATTTTGAGTAGTAATGATTACTTTATTTTTTTTAATGTCTTTGACAGGATGATTTGCTCCATGATGTCCAAATTTCATTTTTATTATTTTTGAACCGATTGCTAATGCTAGTAATTGATATCCTAAACAAATTCCAAACATAGGTATATTATGTTGTAAAAAAGTTTTTATAGCGGAAATAGCATAATAACATGTTCTTGGATCTCCTGGTCCATTTGATAAAAAAATTCCATCTGGAGATAATTTTAATACTTCATTAGCAGTAGTTTTAGCGGGTACAATAGTCAGAAAACAATTTTTTTTATTTAAAATATTTAATATACTTCTTTTTATACCAAAATCATACGCTACTACGTTATATAAGAATTTTCTTTTTTTATTAGGGTCTATTTGATAATTCCAAGTATAAGATTTTTTAGTTGATACTAATTGTGCCAAGTCCATTCCATCTAATCCTGCAAATAATTTGTTTTTTTTGTTAGCTATTTCTACATCTATTTTATCAGTAGCTAAAATACATCCATTCTGAGATCCTTTAATACGTAATATACGTGTTAGTTTTCTTGTATCAATATTAGAAATTGCAATTACATTGTTTTTTTTTAAGTAATCAGATAATTTTTGAGTACATCTGTAATTACTTGGAATTATTGACATATCTTTAATTATTAATCCGTGAGCATGAATTTTATTTGATTCGTTATCAAAATTGTTGGTGCCGACATTTCCAATATGAGGATAAGTAAGAGTAATTATTTGATGAGCATATGATGGATCAGTTAAAATTTCTTGGTAACCAGTCATTGAAGTATTAAATACTACTTCTCCTACGGTAGAACCTTTAACACCAATGGATTGACCGTGAAATATGGTTCCATCTGCTAAAACTAATATTGCTAATTTGCTCAAGTTATTCTCCATTAATATTATAAGTTTTTATATTAAAAATTTAGTACGTCTTGCATTGTAAATAACCCTTTTTTATCTGTATTTAACCATATTGCTGCATTTATTGCTCCTTTGGCAAATGGAGTTCTATTACTAATTTTATGACTAATTTCAACACGTTCTCCTAATTTAGCAAATATTATTGTATGTTCACCAACGACGTCTCCTGCTCTGACAATAGAAAATCCTATTTTTTGTTTTTCTCTTTTTCCTATACATCCTTTTTTACGATATATAGAATATTCTTCTAAATTTACATTCATAGTTTGTGCTATTTTTTGACCTAATAATAAAGCTGTGCCAGATGGAGCATCTATTTTATCTTTGTGATGTACATCTATAATTTCTATATCAGAGTCATGACTAAGAGTATTGGTAGTTTGTTCTAACAATTTTAAAATTAGGTTAATTCCGATACTAAAGTTTTCACTATATACAATACCTATATTTTTGCTGGCTAATTTTATTATTTTTTTTTCAATTTCATTAAAACCAGTTGTACCAATGACCATATTTTTATTATGTTTTTGACATATTTTTAAATTGTTTATAGTATTTTTAACAGTACTAAAGTCAATAAGAATATCAAAATTATTGATTTCATTTTGTATAGAATGGTTAATATTAATTCCAATTGGATTTATATTTAATACTGTTCCAATATCTTTTTTAATAAACAGATCATTCTTTCTGATTATTGCAGCAGTTAAATATACATCAGTATGTTGTATTATTTCTTGGATTAATATTTTACCCATTCTACCTAGAGCTCCAGAGATAGCTATTTTTAATTTATTTTTTTGCATATTGTATCCAATTTTATTAGTGTTATATTATTTTTGATTTGTAATAAAATAAATAATTTAATTTAAATATTATCATTAATCTACAATAACATATTGTATGATTTTCAGTATATAGAATATTAATTAATAGATATATTTTTTATTAGATGTATGTATCTAATTAGAAATATATATTTATATGAAATTAATATAAAATATTTTGTTATAAAATAATAAAATATTATTTTTAAAATAATAATAATAAATATTTATTTTTATTATTTTAAATTTTGTTTTTATTATGAAAATAATGAATATATTTGATATGAATATTGTATCTGAATAGTTTGTACATAATAGTTAGTTTTGTAATATAATTTGATTATGTATATATTAAACTGTATGTCATTTAATCGATATATATTAATAAATTATATTATGTAATTATATAATTAGAACGTAGTATTGTATTGTACTATACATATATATTTTTGTATTTATTAGATGTTGTTATGTATTTTTTTAACCAATTAACATTATTTTAGTTAATATAGTATTAAATAGAGATGTAATTATTTTAGATATATAATATGATGATACCTAACATGAATTATGATGTTTATTTCTTAAATGTATAAAATATTTTTTATTATCAATTATATATAGAACGTGATTTTTATATTATAATTAATTATTAATTAATTATGAATATTTTAAAGTAAAATATTTTTATTTTTTTATTTTTATAAATATATTTAAAATTTGGAAATAATTTAATTTTAATAGTATATTATTATTATTTTTTTAGATGATATTATATTTAAATAAGTTTATTATTAAATTAGTGTTTTTATAAATAATATAATTCCTGTAATAATACTAACATCTGCAATATTAAAAGTAGCAAAATGATAATTTTTTATATATAAATCAATAAAATCAATTATAAAACCATGATTTATGCGATCTATTAAATTACTAAAAGAACCACTTATAATAAATAGGTATGAAATATAATTTTTATTATTGTTTTTTATAGATATATATGTTTTGTATAGTAATATTAATATAATTAATATATTAGTAAATATAAAATACAAAAATGTCCAAATGTTTCGATTAGACAAAACATTAAATGCACCTCCATAATTATGAAGGTGAATAATGTTTAACATTGGAATAATTTTTTTAAATTCATACTCCACAAGATTTTTTATAATTAATTTTTTACTAATGTAATCACATAGAATAATAATGAAAAATATTACTAAATAATATGTTTTTTTTGGAGAAAGTATTTTTTTATTATATAAATTCACGTTTTTCACCATAACCAAATATATTAGTAACACATCTATTACATAAATGAGGATATTGACCATGTTCAGAAAAATTATTAAAATAATGCCAGCAACGATGACATTTTTTTCCTGTATGTTTTTTTAATAAAATTTTAAAATTTTTAATATGTTTACTTTTTATAGCATTATATGGCGCTAACATATAATCTTTAATTGTACTTTCTGAAGTTAGTAACATGAATTTTAATTCGTGACCTAGTGTACTAAGTTTTTGAAAAAGATTTTTATCAACATATAATATAATTGATGTTTCCAAGGAAGTTCCAATAATTTGGTTAATTCTAGATTGCTCTAATATTAGATTTACTTCGTTTTTAATTGCAATTAATTCAGACCATAATGTATCATTTATTTTTGTTGTATGATGTAAATTTTGTAAACCATTAAACCATTCTTCAGTAAAAACATATTTTTCACGTTTTCCTGGTAAATAATTCCAAATTTCATCTGCAGTAAATGACAAGATAGGTGCAATCCATCTTACGAATGCTTGTAATATAAGGTATAAAGCTGTTTGGGAACTTTTTCTAGCATATCCATTTTTTTTTGTAGTGTATAAACGATCTTTAAGAATATTTAAATAGAAAGCGCTCATTTCTATGGAACAGAAATATATTAAAATTTTTATAATTTCGTGAAATTTATATTTTTTATATAAATTTATAATTTTTAATTGAGTTTTGTGTGTTTTTGATATAGCCCATTGATCTAAATGGATCATATCATCAAATTTAATAAAATCTGTATTTGGATTAAAATCATGAATATTCGCAATAATAAATCGAATTGTGTTTCTAATTTTTCTATAGTTTTCTGATGACTGTTTCAGTATTTCATCAGAAATTAACATATCTTTAGAATAATCTGAGGAAGCTACCCATAATCGTAAGATATCTGCTCCTAAAGTTTTTATAATAGTATTTGGACTGATAGTGTTACCTATTGATTTAGACATTTTTCGTCCATTTTTGTCGACAGTAAATCCGTGTGTTACTATTTCTTCATAAGGAGATTGATTATAAGTAGCCATAGATACAATTAACGCAGACATAAACCATCCACGATATTGATCTGAACCTTCTAAATATAAGTTTGCCGGATTATTTTTTTTATTTTTATCATTATACATTTTTACTATTTGAATAGCTCCAGATTCGAACCATACATCTAGTACATCGTTAATTTTAATATATTGTTCTGTATTTACTTCTTTAATCAAATCTTCTAATTTTAAATTCCACCATATTTGAATTCCATGATTTTCTATTTTTTTTGCGATTTTTTCTATAAGTAATAAAGTTTTAGGATGTAATTCACCTGTATCTTTATGTATAAATATTGTAATTGGTACACCCCATGTTCTTTGTCTTGATATACACCAATCTGGACGGTGAGATATCATTGATTCCATTTTATTTTTACCCCAGGCAGGTAGCCAATGTACTTGTTGTATTTTTTGTATAGAGTGGTGACGTAAGTTTTTAAAGTTAATATTGATAAACCATTGAGGAGTTGCTCTGTAAATAAGAGGTGTTTTATGTCTCCAACAATGAGGGTAACTGTGTGATATTGTGCTATTATGTAATAATTTTTTATTATTTTCTAATATTTTAATTAAAATATTATTGGATTTAAATATATTTAAGTTATTTAATTGTTCATGTACATTATTTTTGAAATATCCTTGGTTGTTAATGAGATGAGTTAATTGTATGTTATATTTTTTAGATACTTGGTAATCATCATATCCGTAATCTGGGGCAGTATGTACAGCACCAGTCCCTATATCTGAAGTCACGTGTTTTGCTAGTATAATAGGTATTTTAAAATTTAAAAAAGGATGAATAAATTCTAAATTTTCTAACTGATATCCTAGTGTTGTTCCAATTATTTTCCATTCATATATATTTATTTTTTCCATAGTGATTGATATTAAATTTTTAGCTATAATAAGGGTATTATTTTTTATTTGCACTAATTGGTATTCAATATCTGGATGTAATGTAACGGCACGGCAAGCAGGTAAACTCCAAGGTGTAGTAGTCCAAATCAGTATATTAGATGTGATTAATTTTAAATTTGTATTAAATATATCTTTTATAGCATGTAAATTTATTGCTTCTAACATGACAATGATTGAAGGGGATGTTTTATTAAAATATTCTACTTCTGCTTCAGCTAGTGATGAAGAACAATCAATGCACCAGTGTACTGGTCTAAAATCTCTGTATATATAACCATTTTGTATAATTTTAGCTAAGGATCGAATTACATTGGCTTCGTTTTTAAAATCCATAGTTAAATAAGCTTCGTTCCAATTGCTTATAATTCCTAATCTTATAAAATCTTTTTTTTGTTTTGTTATTTGTTGTATTGCATATTTATGGCAAAATATACGAAATTTTTCATGAGAAATAGATTCTCCTGGTTTTCCAACAATTTTTTCAACTTGGTGTTCTATTGGTAATCCATGGCAATCCCATGCAGGGATATAGGGAGCATCAAAACCAGACATATTTTTTGATTTTATAATTATATCTTTTAAAATTTTATTAACTGCATGACCAAGATGGATATTACCATTAGCATAAGGAGGTCCATCTTGTAATAAAAATTTTTTTTTTCCTTTTTTTTTTATTCTAATCATGTGATATAGATTGTCATCTTGCCATTTTTTAATGACGTTTGGTTCTTTTTTAGATAAGTCACCTCTCATTGAGAATTTTGTATTAGGTAAATTTAAAGTAGACTTGTAATCGTTCATTTATTTTCTCAGATTAATATGATTAAGTTTTATAATGTATTGCAAAATAATTTCGTACTATTAATATATCTTTTGATATTTGTTTTTTTAATTCTTCTATGGAAGAAAAAGTTTTTTCATCTCTAATTTTTTTACATAAAATAACTTCTATATTTTGTGTATATAAATCAATTGTTATATCGAATAAATGTACTTCTAACTGTTGTAGTTGATTAGAAAAACTAGGTTTTATACCAATATTAGCAATACCGTAAATATATTTTGTTAATAATTTAGGTATTTTAACTGCAAAAACTCCTGTAACTGGACTAATATATTGGGATAGAGATATATTAGCAGTAGGAAAACCTATTTTTCGACCTTTTTTTCGACCATGTATTACTTTACCTGAAATACTAAATGGATATCCAAGTAAGGATTGTGCTAAAGAAAAATTATTTTTTGATAGGGCGTTTCTAATAGCTGTACTACTGATTTTTTTGTTATTTTTACAATATGTATTAGGTACAATAACATGAAAATTATAAATTTTTCCTTTTTCTCTAAGTAAAGATACATTTCCCATTCTATTTTTACCAAATCTAAAATCGTTTCCTATAATTAAAATTTTTACTTTTAATTTTTCGACTAGTATATCAGAGATAAATTGATTTGGGTGAAGTAAGGAAAAATGTTTATTAAATCGTAAACAAATTATTGTATCAATATTCCATAACGATAAATGTCTTATTTTTTCACGCAATTTTGTTAATCTAGGAGGTGATGCATCAGGACGTAATAATTCTAATGGTTGTGGTTCAAATAGTAGAAGTACAACTGGTTTGTTATAAAGTATTTTTTGTTTCGTAATAAAATTTAATAAAAATTTGTGACCCAGATGTACTCCATCAAAGTTTCCAATTGTTAGGATGCAATCTTTCCATTTATTTTTAATATTTTCAATATCTCGAATTACTAGCATAGTAGTTATATATTTAATGAAAAAGTTATATTATAAAAATAATTGATATATTTATAGTTATAATGTACTAATGTAGTACAGTATAATTTCTGTAATTGTCATATTTTTATGTAATAATTATAAGTTAATATGTTTTTATATTATCATGGTTTTAATTTTTAATTATATAAAAATAATATATTTTAAATTACAATATTATTAGGAGTAAAAAAGAGTTGGCTAATATTAAAGCATCTAAGAAGGATGCTATAAGTGCTATTAAACGTCGTTTAAATAATGTTAGAAAACGTTCTATGATGCGTAATTTTATAAAAAAAGTATATATAGCTATTTCATTAAATAATAAAACATTAGCACAGAGTACATTTTTAAGATTATTACCTGTAATAGATAGGTTTGCTACTAAAGGTCTTATACATAAAAATAAAGCTGCTAGACATAAGTCTAATTTAATGATAAAAATTAATAAATTAATTTAAAAATTAATACATATATATTATAATTAGTTATTTTAATGATATTATCTAAAGTAATTAATCATTTTTAGTATTGCTTCCATGCAATAATATGGCAAGCAATACTATTTAATATTTAGTATCTTCTTAAATCTTCAAAAAATCTTTTTACTCCGTCAAAAAATCTTTTTGATCTAGGGCTGTTTTGTTCTCCTTTAAAACCTGTTAAGCTATTTCCTAAATCATATAATAATTTTTTTTGTTGTTCATTTAAATTAACAGGAGTTTCGACTACTACTCGACACAGTAAGTCACCTTTATATCCATTTCGAACAGATTGTACTCCTTTGCCACGTATACGAAATAATTTTCCTGTTTGTGTTTCTATTGGTATTTTTAGTTTAACTTTACCGTCTAATGTTGGAACTTCAATTTCTCCACCTAAAGCGGACATAGCAAAATTAATAGGAACTTCACAATATAAATTATTTTCTTCTCTTTTAAAAATAGGATGTTGTTTAACTGTGATCTGAACGTATAAATCTCCTGATCTTGCACCATTTATTCCAGCTTCGCCTTCATTATTTAATCGAATTCTATCATTAGAATCAATACCAGGAGGGATTTTTACTGATAATTTTTTAGATTTTTCAATACGTCCTTTGCCTTGACATAAATTACAAGGATGTTTAATAACAGATCCATAACCATGACATGTAGAACAAGTTTGCTGAACTGTAAAAAATCCTTTTCTAATATGTATTTGTCCTTTTCCATTACAGTATGGACAATTTTGTGGTTTGTTACCTGGTTTAGAGCCATTTCCATTACATATATGACAAGTTTGTAAACTTGGAATATGTAATTCTTTTA
Organism: Buchnera aphidicola (Formosaphis micheliae); assembly: GCF_039403185.1. Classification (NCBI taxonomy): domain Bacteria; kingdom Pseudomonadati; phylum Pseudomonadota; class Gammaproteobacteria; order Enterobacterales; family Erwiniaceae; genus Buchnera; species Buchnera aphidicola. The sequence goes on from NZ_CP135047.1 coordinate 146,286, forward strand.
CGACACCTTTTACTGCTTCTTCTAATGTTAATTCTATGTTGTAACATAAATCTGATCCTTGTCGTGTCCTTTGTTTTTTTTCATTACCAAAAATATCTCCAAACACGTCACCAAATATGTCTCCAAAATCAGCTGTGCTATTAAAACTATGATTAAATGAATTTTCTGTATTCCCTTGTTCAAAAGCAGAATGTCCATATTGATCGTATGCTGTTCTTTTTTTTGGATCAATTAATATTTCATAAGCTTCTTTTATTTCTTTAAATTTTTTTTCAGCATGCTTATTACCCTGATTTCTATCAGGATGATATTTCATTGCTAATTTTTTATATGCTTTTTTAATGTCACGATCATCAGATGTATTATTTATTCCAAGTACCTGGTAGTAATCTTTTTTTACCATTCTTAATTTCCTATTTTTTAATACATGTGCACGGGTATTAAGTTTAGTTAATTTTATTCCCGTGCCAATTTATTAGGGAACTTACATCCTGTAATTAGAGTGATATTAGAAGATGTTATTTTTTAGGTTCTTTAATTTCTTCAAATTCTGCATCTACAACATTATCTGTTTTTTCATTTACACTATTTTTATTGTTATTAGATGGTTGAGAAGTTGAATTTTTTTGACATTTTTCAATTAATTTTGAAGAAATTTCTAAAAGTTTTTGTATTGCATCGTCTATATCAGATTTATTATCTTTTTTTAATACTTGATGTAGATGATCTAAAGAATTTTGTATTGTTTTTTTACTTTCTTCATCTAATTTGTCTTTATATTCAGTTAATTGTTTTTTTATGTTATGAGAAATTTGATCACCTTGATTTCTTGTATTAATTAATTCTTCAAATTTACGATCTATTTCAGAATTGGTTTCTGCATCTGCAATCATTTGTTTTATTTCAGATTCATTGAGTCCTGACGATGCTTTAATGGCAATTTTTTGTTCTTTGCCTGTGTTTTTATCTTTTGCAGAAACATGTAGTATACCGTCTGCATCAATATCAAAGGTAACTTCTATTTGTGGTATTCCACGAGGAGCAGGCTGAATACCATCTAGATTAAATTGTCCGAGTGATTTATTATCTTTAGATCTTTTTCTTTCTCCTTGTAATACATGAATTGTTACTGCAGATTGATTATCTTCTGCAGTTGAAAATACTTGACTATGTTTAGTTGGGACAGTGGTATTTTTACTAATTAAAGATGTCATTATTCCACCCATAGTTTCAATACCTAAAGATAATGGGGTAACATCAAGTAGTAAAACATCTTTAACGTCTCCAGATAATACACCGCCTTGTACAGCTGCTCCCATAGCAACAGCTTCATCAGGATTAACATCTTTTCTAGGTTCTTTTCCAAAAAAATCTGCTACTTTATTTTGAACCATAGGCATTCTCGTTTGCCCACCAACTAATATAACGTCATTTATAGCTGATGTTGTTAAATTGGCATCTTTTAGTGCTATTTTTAATGGTTGAATTGATCGTATAATTAAATCTTCGACTAAAGATTCTAATTTTGAACGAGTAACACGGATATTTAAATGTTTTGGTCCCATTGAATCAGCTGTAATATAAGGTAAATTGACATCTGTATGTTGTGCAGATGATAATTCTATTTTTGCTTTTTCTGCAGCTTCTTTTAAGCGTTGCATTGCTAGAGAATCATTTCTAAGATCAATAGTTTGTTCTTTTTTAAATTCATCAACTAAATAGTTTATTAATCTACTATCAAAATCTTCTCCTCCTAGATGAGTATCTCCATTAGTAGCAAGTACTTCAAATGTTTTTTCTTTATCTACTTCATCTATTTCAATAATGGAAATATCAAAAGTACCTCCACCTAAATCATATACAGCGATAGTTTTATTTCCTTGGTGTTTATCTAAACCGTAGGCGAGTGCTGCTGCTGTTGGTTCATTGATGATTCTTTTTACTTCTAATCCAGCAATTCTTCCTGCATCTTTAGTTGCTTGTCTTTGTGCATCATTAAAATATGCAGGTACTGTAATCACAGCTTCTGTAATAGTTTCTCCTAGATAATCTTCTGCAGTTTTTTTCATTTTTTTTAGTACTTCAGCAGAAATTTGGGGAGGTGCAACTTTTTTATTTTTTATATTTAACCATGCATCACCGTTTTCTGATTTAGTAATATTGTAAGGCATTATTTTAATATCACGTTGTACTTCTTCATCTTTGAATTTTCTTCCTATTAATCTTTTTATTGCAAACAATGTATTTTTTGGATTTGTAATAGCTTGACGTTTAGCAGGTTTACCTACTAAAATTTCACCTTCTTGAGTATATGCAATTACTGAAGGAGTGGTGCGGTCACCTTCTGAATTTTCTAATACTCGCGCTTTGTTACCATCCATGATAGCAACACAAGAGTTTGTTGTTCCCAAGTCAATACCAATAATTTTGCTCATTTAGGTTTTCTCCATTGAATAATTTCTACAAGTTAAGTATCTTGGTGTAGACGTAATTACTATTTAGAATAAATAAAATTACATTTAAAATTATATTTGTTAATACTAGTTAGTATGGGGTCTCTTTCTCTAGCATCAAGGTTTATATAAAAATATATTATTTATTTTAATGAACTTTTGTTTAAGACGTGTCAAATTAATTAAAGTTATTTATGTAATTTTTCTATTTTGATTTAGGTTTAAAATTGTTAAAGTTTATTTTTTGTATTCTGAAATACAAAAAAATGGTATCTTTTTTTTAGTTGATATAAAATGTTATTATGTATTTTGTTTTGAGAATAAATATGATAATTAATAACCATGTATATGCTCAATATTGGGCTTTTGCTGTATTTATTTTTGGTGGATTTTTTATTAGTATTTTTATGTTGTTATTAGGCTATTTATGCGGAGGTAAATCGTTTTCCTGTGATAAACATATACCATTTGAGTCTGGAATTAATTCTGTAGGTAATAGTTATTTACGTTTTTCTATTCAATTTTATTTAATAGCGATGCTATTTGTTATTTTTGATGTAGAAGCTTTATATTTATATGTTTGGGCAATTGGAATTTATAATATTGGATGGATTGGATTTTTTGAAGTTTTAATGTTTATTTTGACATTATTATTAGGTTTATTTTATGTTGTACGATGTGGAATGTTACAGTGGATTAAAAAATATTAATAAAAAATATTTTTTATATTGTAAAGTAGTATTTTAATTAGACATTAATACGGGATGTAAAAGATGAATTATAGTTTAACACCAATTAATATCGATAATACTAAACAAAAGTATACAGATAATAATTCTAAAAAAGTAAATGATCCTTTTTTAAAATATACACATACAAATATATATATGGGTAAATTAGTTAAATGTTTAAATAAATTAGTTAATTGGGGAAGAAAAAATTCATTATGGCCTTACAATTTTGGTTTATCTTGTTGTTATGTAGAAATGGTTAGTTCATTTACTGCTGTGCATGATGTTGCACGGTTTGGTTCAGAAGTCTTAAGAGCATCTCCTAGACAAGCTGATTTTATGGTTATAGCTGGTACACCATTTATTAAAATGGCACCGGTGATTAAAAGATTATATGATCAAATGTTAGAACCAAAATGGGTTATTTCTATGGGTGCTTGTGCTAATTCTGGAGGAATGTATGATATATATTCTGTAGTTCAGGGTGTAGATAAATTTTTACCAGTAGATGTTTATATTCCTGGATGTCCTCCCAGACCTGAAGCATATATTCAAGGATTAATGTTATTACAAAAAACGATTGAAAAAGAAAGACGTCCTTTGTCTTGGATAATAGGAGATCAAGGAATATATAAGGCTAATATGCAATCAGAAAAAGAAAGAACACAAAAAAAAAGAATTTCCGTAAAAAATTTACCTATCGATAAATAAGAAAATTATAATAGAATATTAAATATTCATCATGTATGTATGACGGTTGTTATTATAGTATATATAATGTTTTTATTTAAAATAATAAACATATATTAAAATGTTATTTAGTAGTAAAGTAATCAATTTATTTTTTTTGATTAAATGAAGATATTTTTTATAAATAAAATATAGTGAGTATTATGGATACAACAGAACAATTTGTTAGTGTTTCTATAATTGAAGAATTAAAATGTTTTTTTGGAGAACAATCTTTTTTTGTTCAATCTACTAAAATGGGTTTACCAGTTTTATGGGTCGATCGTACTTTAATATTAAAAATAGCAAAATTTTTACATAATATTCCTAAATCATATAATTTTCTATTTGATTTACATGGAGTTGATGAACGTTATCGTTTACATCGAAAAAATATACCAAATTCTGATTTTTCTGTATTTTATCATTTTGTTTCTATTGAAAGAAATGATGACATTATGATAAAAGTAGCATTGTTTTTTGATGATCTAAATATTCCTACATTAACTAATGTATTTGTTAATGCTAATTGGTATGAAAGAGAAACATGGGAAATGTTTGGTATTGTATTTACAGATCATCCAAATTTAAGACGTATTATTATGCCCGATGATTGGATAGGATATCCCTTGAGAAAAGATTATCCATCTAGAGCTACTGAGTTTGATCCTTTCTTTTTAACAAAGGATAAAGAAGATTTAGCAATGGAATCTTTAACATTTAAACCAGAACAGTGGGGAATGAAAAGAGGAACTAAGGATTTAGACTATATGTTTTTAAATTTAGGTCCTAATCATCCTTCTGCTCATGGTGCATTTCGTATTGTATTACAATTAGATGGAGAAGAAATTATAGATTGTGTACCAGATATAGGATATCATCATCGAGGTGCGGAAAAGATGGCAGAAAGGCAATCATGGCATACTTATATTCCGTATACAGATCGTATTGAGTATCTAGGTGGTTGCATAAATGAAATGCCGTATGTATTAGCAGTGGAAAAATTAGCAGGAATTTCAGTATCTAATAGAGTAGAAGTTATAAGAATAATGTTATCGGAATTATTTAGAATTAATAGTCATTTATTGTATATTTCTACATTTATTCAAGATGTTGGAGCTATGACTCCTGTATTTTTAGCTTTTACAGATCGTCAAAAAATTTATGACCTAGTAGAATTTATAACTGGAGCTAGAATGCATCCAGCTTGGTTTAGAATTGGTGGATTAGCTAATGATTTACCTATTGGATGGGATAAATTATTAAAAGATTTTTTACAGTGGATGCCGAAACGTCTTAATATTTATCTAAATGCTTCGTTAAAAAATACTATATTAATTAGTAGAGCTAAAGGAGTAGCTGCTTATACTAGACAAGATGCTATAAATTGGGGGGTTACTGGCGCAGGATTGCGAGCGACAGGTATATCTTTTGATATTAGAAAAAGTCGTCCATATTCAGGTTATGAAAATTTTGATTTTGAAATTCCTATAGGTAATGGAATTAGTGATTGTTATTCGAGAGTTATGTTGAAAGTAGAAGAAGTACGACAAAGTTTGTCTATTTTAACTCAATGTTTACAAAATATGCCATCTGGACCTATCAAATCTGATCATCCATTAGCGACTCCTCCAAACAAAAAACATGTTTTCAAACACATAGAAACAATGATTACTCATTTTTTACAAATGTCTTGGGGTCCTGTAATTCTTCCGAATGAAAGTTTTCAGATGATTGAAGCTGCTAAAGGTATTAACAGTTATTATATTATTAGTGATGGGGAAACAATGAGTTATCGTACTAGAATTCGTACGCCTAGTTTTCCTCATTTACAACAAATACCTTCGGTAATACGAGGTAGTGTAATATCAGATTTAATAGCCTATTTAGGTAGTATCGATTTTGTTATGTCAGATGTTGATCGTTAAATTGTGTGTATAAAAAAATGATAAAAGTTAATTTATTAAATTCTAATTTTAGATTAAATAGTCTAGAAAAAAATAAAATAAAAAATCAAATAAAATATTATGAAGATTCTAGATCTGTATCTATAGAAGCTTTAAAAATTGTACAAAAAGAAAGAGGTTGGATTTGTGATGAAGCAATTTTTGCTATATCTAAATTATTAGGAGTATCTGTAGTAGATATAGAGTCAGTAGCTACTTTTTATAATCAAATTTTTCGACAACCAGTTGGTAAAAATATTATAAGATATTGTGATAGTATTGTATGTTTTATTAATGGTTATAAAGATATTCAAATGTTACTTGAAAATATATTGGCAATAAAAACAGGAGAAACAACTCAAGATGGTATGTTTACTTTACTTCCTACTTGTTGTCTAGGTAATTGCGATCAAAGTCCTGTTCTGATGATTAATGATGATATGCATTTCTGTGTTACTCCAAAATTAATTCCTAATTTATTAGATTCATACAAATGAAAAAAATATTATGTACTTCTGAAACACATCCTTTAACTTGGTGGTTAGGTGATAATCATAATAACACTATTTGGATAACAGAATATCGTAATAAAAATGGATATAAAGCTGCAGAAAAAGTATGCAAAAATTTTAATCCAATAGATGTTATTAATATTGTAAAAGATTCGAAATTAAAAGGAAGAGGAGGAGCTGGGTTTTTAACTGGAAATAAATGGAGTTTAATGCCTCAGTATGAAAAAGGTGTGAATCGTTATTTAATTTGTAATGCAGATGAAATGGAACCAGGTACTTATAAAGATAAATTTTTAATGGAACATATTCCTCATCAATTGATAGAAGGATTATTAATTAGTTCTTTTGCTTTACAGGTAAGTAGAGCTTATATTTTTTTACGAGGTGAATATGTACAAGCAGAAAAAATTTTAAATCGTGCTATATCTGAAGCGAAAGAATTAGGTTTTTTAGGTAAAAATATTTTTGGAAGTAAATTTACTTTAGATATAGTTATACATAGTGGAGCAGGTCGTTATATCTGTGGAGAAGAAACAGCATTAATAAATTCGTTAGAAGGAAAAAGAGCAAATCCAAGATATAAACCGCCGTTTCCTGCTATGGTTGGTTTATGGGGAAAACCGACTTGTGTTAATAATGTAGAAACGTTATCCAATATTCCTTCCATTATTTTGAATGGAGTAAATTGGTATAAAAATTTATCTAAAAGTAATGATACTGGAACTAAATTAATGGGTTTTTCTGGCAGAGTTAAATGTCCTGGTCTATGGGAATTGCCATTTGGTATAACGGCTAATGAATTATTACATAATTATGCTCAAGGAATGAAAAAAGGTTTAACATTAAAAGCATGGTTACCAGGAGGGGCTGGTACAGGATTTCTTACTCCAGAACATTTGAATGTTACAATGGAATTTTCTAGTATTAGTAACGTAGGTAGTAGATTAGGTACAGGGTTAGCTATGGCTATTGATAATACTTTCAGTATGGTATCCATTGTGTTAAATTTAGAAAAATTTTTTTCAAGAGAATCTTGTGGTTTATGTACTCCATGTCGAGATGGTTTGCCATGGACAGTTAAAATTTTAAAAATGCTTGAAAAGAAAAGAGGACATGAAAATTATATTACATTGTTAGAAGAATTATGTAATCAATTAAATACTGGTCGCACTTTTTGCGCTCATGCTCCTGGTGCTGTAGCACCGATAAAAAGTGCTATTAAATATTTTCGATCAGATTTTGAAGCAGGTTTATTAAAAAATAAATTATAGAGATAATGTTATGTAAAATATATATTTTAGTTAGTTTATTTCTATAAATTTAAATTATTAACTTATATTCAATCTGAAAAGCTATTTTTTTAGATTCCAATATATTTAACATGTAAATTAGCATTATGATATCTTGGATATAATTTCGATATTTTTTTAATTTTTAAGTTGGATGATTTATGGCTGAAATTTATGTAGATGGTAAGCAGTATAATGTAGATGAATCAAATAATTTACTACATGCATGTTTATCAGCGGGTATTGATATTCCTTATTTTTGTTGGCATCCAATTTTAGGAAGTGTGGGTTTTTGTCGTCAATGTGCAGTAAAAAAATATGATTCTATGGAATTAAATCAAGGACAGATAGTTATGTCCTGTATGACTCCTGCTAAACATGGAACAATAATTTCAATTAAGGACGAAGAGTCGATAGCATTTCGTAAATTTATAATAGAACTTTTAATGACTAATCATCCACATGATTGTCCTGTATGTGAAGAAGGAGGTAATTGTCATTTGCAAGATATGACTGTAATGACTGGACATAATATACGTCGTTATAATTTTAATAAGAGAACCCATAATAATCAATATTTAGGTCCGTTTATATCTCATGAAATGAATCGTTGTATAGGATGTTATAGATGTACTAGGTATTATCAAGATTACGCTGGTGGAACTGATTTAGGAGTATTTGGTATTAGTAATAATATTTATTTTGGTAGAATTTCTGATGGTATATTAGAGAATGAACATTCTGGAAATTTAGTAGAAATATGTCCTACAGGAGTTTTTACTGATAAGACAAGTTCTGAACATTATCATAGAAAATGGGATATGCAATATGCTCCTAGTATTTGTAATTATTGTAGTATAGGTTGTAATATTAGCGTAGGTGAACGTTATGGTAAGATATGTAAAATAGAAAATAGGTATCACGGATTAATTAATCATTATTTAATTTGTGATTTAGGTCGTTTTGGATATGGATATAGTAATATTAATGATCGTCCTATAAAATCATATCATAAGATATTAAATGATAAAATCATCTTAAATGATGAACAAGCGATTGAAACTGCAGCAAATATACTAAATAAATCTAATTCTATTCTTGGAATTGGTTCTAACAGGGCTAGTATTGAGAGTAATTTTGCATTAAAAAAAATAGTTGGTGAAGAAAACTTTTCTTCAGGTTTATTATTTGAAGAACAGGATTGTATTAATTTAATTATTAACATTTTAAAAAATGGTGGAATTTATACTCCTACATTAAGAGAAATAGAAAATTATGATGTGATTGTGATTTTAGGAGAAGATTTAACTCAAGTAGCTCCTAGGATGGCTTTATCTGTTAGACAAGCTGTTAAATCTAAACGTTTGCAATTAGCGGAACAAAAAAATGTACCAATATGGCATAATCAAGCATGTATAAATATATCTCAAGATAAAAAAAATTATTTATTTATCACTAATATTGATGTAACTAATTTAGATGATATTTCAACATGGAATTATACAGGATCAGTTGATGATCAAGTCATTTTAGCGTATTCAATTGCTAATGAGATAGATAAATCTAGCCCTCCATCTGTATGTATTGATGAAACTATTGTACATAACAAATTGTTTTTAGTAAAAAAATTATTATCTAGTAAAAAACCATTAATTATATCAGGATCGCATTCAAGAAATGTGAATTTAATACAAGCTGCTTTTAATATTTCTTTAGCATTAAAAAAATTAAATCGTGATGTAGGCCTTATATTATTAACTTCTAGTAGTAATAGTATTGGATTAGGTTTAATTGGAGGTATTTCTTTAGATAAAGTATTAGTAAATATTCACAAAAAAAAATATGATACTATGATAGTAATGGAAAATGATTTGTATAGAATGTATTTAAAGTCTCAATTAGAATCAGTTTTTAATTGTATAAAATATATAATTGTTATTGATTATTTTAATAACAATACTATGAAACATGGTACGTTAGTTCTTTCTGCTGCTAATTTTTTTGAAAGTTCTGGAACAATATTAAATTATGAAACTCGGGCGCAGAAATTTTTTAAAGTTTATGATCCAAAGTTTTTTGATAATCAAATAGGTAAATTAGATAGTTGGAAGTGGTTAAGTTATATAGCTCAGCGTATGGGAAAGAGTGGTATGTTGTGGAACAATGTAGATGATGTTATGAATTCAATTATTGATGATATTCATGATTTTAAGTGTTTAAAAAATAATTTACCAAATGCATCTTTTCGCATTTATGGTAGTAAAATAGCACGTTCTTCACATAGAGCTAGTGGAAGAACTGCATTGCGCTCTAATATTAGTGTACATGAAATAAGACAACCTCAAGATATTGATTCAATGTTTTCTTTTTCTATGGAAGGTAATCAACAGGCATATAGATTTTCTTCTTACATACCTTTTGCATGGAGGCCAGGGTGGAATTCTCCACAAGCATGGAATAAAGTTCAAAAAACTATTAATCAGAGTTTATTATGTGGTGATTCAGGGGTTTTAGTATTAAAAGGATATAAAAAAAATAATATTAATTGGTTTCAATATTTATCTAATTCTTCTAAAATTATAAATAATTGTTATGTTGTTCCTTATTATTTTTTATTTGGATCAGAAGAAATAACTCAAAGAACTCCTGTTTTAAGTAAAAAAATACCTATTTTTTGGGCTTATTTTAGTATTTCAGATGCCCAAAAAAATTGCTTAAAAAATAATTCATTAGTTAGTTTTTTTTGTTTAGATGAATATTTTCAAGTTAAAATACGTATTTCAAAAAAATTAAAGTCTGGACAGATTGGTTTACCATTAGGAGTATCTGGTTTTCCGTTTATTCTTTTTGGTCAAGAAATAAAAAAAATACAGGAGATAAAAAAATGAATTTTATTTCCAGTAGTGTAAAAGAAATAATCCCATCTATTCTACAATCTTTTTTTATATTATTTACATTAATTTTTTTTGCTGCATTTTTGAGTTTAGTTGAACGTAGAGTGTTAGCTTTATTTCAAAATAGATATGGTCCAAATAGAGTAGGATATCATGGAATATTACAAATATTTGCCGATATGATTAAAATAGCATTCAAAGAAGATTGGATACCTAATTTTAGTAATCGTTGTATATTTATTATTTCTCCAATAATTGCGTTTACTTCATTATTATTTGTTATGGGAATAATTCCTATTAGTTCTAATATAATCATTATTAATTTAGACATTGGTTGTTTATTCTTTTTAATGATGGCTGGGTTGTCAGTATATTCTATTTTATTTGCAGGTTGGTCTAGTAATAATAAATATGCTTTGTTAGGCTCTATGAGAGCAGCTGCGCAAACGTTGAGTTATGAAATATTTTTGGGTTTGTCGTTAATGGGTGTAGTAGCACAATGCGGATCTTTTAATTTATTAGATATAGTAAATAAACAACGTTATTTATGGAATATTGTTCCTCAATTTTTTGGTTTTTTAACTTTTTTTATTGCAGGTCTAGCAGTATGTCATAGACATCCTTTTGATCAACCAGAATCTGAACAGGAGTTAGCAGATGGTTATCATATTGAATATTCTGGTATGAAATTTGGACTATTTTTTATTGGTGAATACATTTCTATTATCACTGTATCTAGTTTAATTACAACGATGTTTTTAGGTGGTTGGAATGGCCCATGGTTACCAGATTATTGTTGGTTTATTTTTAAAACTTGTTTGTTTATTTTGATATTTATTTTAATTAGAGCTTCTTTGCCTAGACCCAGATACGATAAAGTAATGTTATTTGGTTGGACAATATGCTTACCGATAACATTGTTAAATTTATTAATTACTGGTTTTATTATATTATTATTTTAATTATAATAGGATATTTTTGAGTATATGATTTTAAAAAATATTTTTTTTGGTTTGATTAGTCAAATACGAAGTATATTTATCATTGGTATGCGTGCTTTTTATAAAAGAGAAACTAAACAGTATCCTGAAGAACGAGTAAAGCTTTCTAATAGATATCGTGGAAGAGTTGTATTAACTCGTAATTTGAATGGTGAAGAGCGATGTGTAGCTTGTAATTTATGTTCTGCTGTTTGTCCCGTTAGTTGTATTTCTATGGAGAAAACTAATCTTAAAGATAAACGTTGGTATCCTAAATTTTTTCGTATTAATTTTTCAAGATGTATTTTTTGTGGATTATGTGAAGAAGCTTGTCCTACTGCAGCAATACAGCTTATTCCTGATTTTGAATTAGGAGAATTTAAAAGACAAGATTTAGTATATGAAAAGGATGATTTATTAATTTCAGGTCCAGGAAAATATACAGATTATGATTTTTATAAATTTACAGGTGTTACTATTTCTGGAAAAAAATGTGGTGATTTAAAATATGAAAATAAACCTATCGATGTAAAAACATTGTTACCTTAAGGAAATTCTATGGAATTTATTTTTTATGCTTTAGGAACATTGGTTACATTTTTTACAATATTATCGATTTTTACTTGTAATCCAGTATATGCATTAATTTATCTTATAGTATCTTTATTATTTATATCAGGTATATTTTTTTTATTAGGTGATATTTTTCCTGCTGTATTAGAAATTATTATTTATGCTGGAGCTATAATGGTATTGTTTATATTTGTAATAATGTTGTTGAATCTTGGTAAATATATAGAAAAAACAGAAATGATTTTTTTAAATTCTAATAGTTGGAGAAAAATTAGCGTTTTATTTTTATTTTTTTTGATAGCTTTAGTTTATAGTATTTCATATGTGAGTAATCTTAATATTACTGAAACCACTATAGATATTAAAGAAATGGGTATGAATTTATTTGGTTCTTATATTTATATAGTAGAATTGGTATCAATATTATTATTAAATACATTAATATTAGTGTTTCATTTTGGAAAAAATAGATATAATTAATTTTATATAGATTAAAAGAGGTATGTTATTTAAGATGATTTCTATTTTAGATGGTTTAATTTTATCAATTATTTTATTTTTTTTAGGAGCTTTGTGTATTGTTATACGTCGTAATGTTTTGTTTATTTTTATTGGTATAGAAATTATGATGAATGCACTTGCGTTAGCTTTTATATTTATAGGACATTATTGGAATCAAAGTGATGGACAGATAATGTATATTTTAATTATTACCTTAGCTGCGTCGGAAGCTAGTGTAGGTTTAGCTCTTTTAATTCAACTATATCGGCGTTATAAAACGTTAGATATTGATATATTAAGTAGGATGCGAGGATGAGTGTTATTTATCTTATCGTTGGTTTTCCATTGTTTAGTTTTTTTTTATTATCTTTTTTTAGTAAATATTTATCTAATAATTATTCTATGTTTATTAGTAATATTTCTATTTTTATTTCTTTAATATTAACTTGTTATTATTTGAATATATTTTTACATTTTAATCATCATGTATATTTATTTAAACTATGGAATTGGATTCATATTGGAAAGTTAATAGTTGATTTTAATTTGTTGTTGGATAATTTATCTTTAGTTATGTTATTGATGATTATTCTTGTTGGTTTATTAATATGTATGTATTCTATTTGGTACATGAAACGTGTTGAGGGTTGTACTCGTTTTTTTTCATATATTAGTTTATTTATTGCAAGTATGTTATTATTGGTATTATCAGATAATTTGTTGTTGCTTTTATGTGGTTGGGAATTAGTTGGATTATGTTCTTATTTATTAATTGGTTTTTATTACAAAGATATTAAAAATTGTCGATCAGCAATTAAGTCGTTTATTGTTACACGGTTTGGAGATATTTTTTTATTATTTGCAATTTTTTTAACTTATTATTATTTTGGGTCTTTTAATTTTTGTGATTTATCATTAATTGCAGAAAATAGTATTTTTGTAAGTTATGATTTTTCATTAAAATGGGTGATGTTATTTTTTTTAATAGGGGGATTAGGTAAGTCTGTTCAAATTCCATTTCACATTTGGTTAACTGATGCAATGGTTGGACCCACTCCTGTTTCAGCATTAATTCATGCTGCTACTATGGTTATAGTAGGAATTTATTTATTTTTAAGAATACATACTTTATTTATTTTAACACCAAATATATTGTTTATAATATCTAACATTGGAATTATAACTTTGTTAGTATCTAGTCTATCAGCTGTTGTACAAAAAGATATTAAATGTATATTAGCTTATTCAACAATGAGTCAAATAGGGTATATGTTTTTAGGTTTAGGGGTAGGTGCCTGGAATGCTGTTATTTGTCATTTAGTTATTCATGCTTTTTTTAAAGCATTATTATTTCTTACATCAGGTTCAATAATATTAGCATGTAATCACGAAAGAAATATTTATAAAATGGGTGGTTTATATAAAATATTATTTTTTGAATATATATGTTTTTTATTAGGAACTAGTGCTTTAATTGCTTTTCCTATTATTAGTGCTGGATTTTATAGTAAAGGAGCTATCTTACTATCAGTTTATCAAGCTCGTCATTTTTATCTTTTTGGTATAGCATTAATAAGTTCTATTATAACATCTATTTATGCATGTAAGATGATTTTTCTTATTTTTCATGGTCAACAAAATATTCTTGTTACTAAATACAAAGAAATAATATATAAAGTTCCTTTAATAGTATTAGGTATATTATCTACTGTGTTTGGTTATTTTTTAGTTTTTCCTTTGTCTAATATTTTTGTAATGAAGCCCATACTTTTAGTTAATACTTTTTATATAGAATTTTTGTGTAGTGTATGCTCTATATTAGGTATTTGGATAGCATACATTATGTGGTTCAAGAAAAAAAATATATTTTTTTGTTTTCAACAAGTAAAACTAGTTTATTTTTTAAAAAATTTTTTATATTCAGGTTGTGGATTTAATTATTTATATAATTATTTATTTGTTAAACCATATTTACGGTGTTCATATTTTTTATCACATGATCCATTAAATTATATTATTCAATTTCCTATAAATTGTGTTGTTACGTTTAGGAAAATGTTATCAGTTATGGTGAATGGTTATTTACGTTGGTATATATCTTCAATGATTATAGGTATTACAATTAATTTAATATTTATATTACTGATGTATTGATTGTCTAAATATATTGACTATATTTTTATGGTATATAAATCATAAAATTGGTTCAATAATATTATTAAAATATTGAATAGGGTTATAACTATAATGTTTTTACCATTATTAATCGTTGTTCCATTTTTTGGCGCTTTTTTATGTTGGCAATCAGAACGGTTTAATTACAAATTACCTCGTTGGATTGCATTGATTACAATGGGAATAGTTTTATCATATATATTAAAAATTTGGTGTTATAAGTTTAATTTAGGAATTCAACCACCATTTCAATTAGATAATTGGTTGATAGAATTTTTCATACGATGGATTCCTAAATTAGGTATTGATATTCATTTAGGAGTTGATGGTTTATCTATTTTAATGTTATCACTTACAGTTTTCTTTGGAATTGTTTCAATTTTGTGTTCATGGAATCATATTAATAGATATCAGGGACTATTTTATTTTAATTTAATGTGGTTATTAGGAGCAATTATCGGTCTATTTTTGTCTATTGATTTATTTTTATTTTTATTTTTTTGGGAAATAATGATAATTCCTATGTATTTTTTAATTATTTTATGGGGTTATAAAGCATTTAATAGTCAAAAGAATATTGATTCAGCAAATAAATTTTTTATTTATTCACAATTATCTGGATTATTATTATTAATTGGTATACTTACTTTGGTATTTACTCATTATTGTGTTACTCATGAATGGACATTTAATTATAATTTATTGATAAAAACTCCTATGAGTCAAGAATTAGAATATTTTTTAATGTTCTGTTTTTTTTTAGCATTTATTATTAAAATACCTGTGATTCCATTCCATACTTGGTTACCGGAAGTACATTCATATTCTCCAATTTCTGGTGTTTTAGATTTATCTGGATTGTTATTAAAAACAGCAATTTATGGTTTATTACGTTTTTCATTACCATTTTTTCCACATGTTTTATCTAGTTTTTCTAAATTTGCAATATGTATTGGTTTGATTAGTATGTTCTATAGTGCGTGGATGGCATTCTCTCAAAATAATATAAAAAAAGTTGTGGCTTATAGTTCTATATCTAATATGGGATTAATGCTAATTGCTATTTATGTTAATAATATAATTTCTTTTCAGGGAGTTATGATACAAATATTATCGCATAGTATTTCAATTGCAGCTTTGTTTATTTTGATTCATCAATTATACATAATTCTATTTACAAGAAATATAAAAAAAATGGGAGGATTATGGTCAAATATTGGATGGATTCCAGCTTTTTTTTTATTTTTTATTATATCCAATATTGGTTTACCTGGAACAGGAAATTTTGTAGGTGAATTGATGATGTTTATTGGAATTTTTAATTATTCTCCTATATTATCTTTTGTGTCTTTATTCATATTAATATTTTCTTCTGTTTATTCTTTATATGTGATAAAAAAAATTTGTTTTGGTAAAACTAAAACTTGTTATGAAATAAAAAATATACAGTGTATTGAGTTTGTTATATTGATTATTTTTACTTTAATATTAATTTCTATAGGTTTTTTTCCAACGTTTATTTTAGATACTGCATATATAGCTATGTATAATTTTTAGTATATTTTTTTATTTTATTGAAAGGTTTTTCATGAGTACAATTATTATAAAACAATTTATTGGATTAATTCCTATTTTCATTTTATTAATAGCAGCATTGATTGGGATCTTTTCAATTGCTATAAAGAGAAATCATATATTTGTTTATATTATAAGTGTAATAGGTTTTATTATATCAATATTATCTATGTTTTTTGTTTGTCAAATAATACCAATTGATATTGGTATGTTATTTTATATCAATCATTATTCAATTTTATATATGAGTATAATTATTATATCTGGTATTATTACTATTATTTTAGCTTATCCTTATTTATTGCATTATAAATTTAATAAAGAAGAGTTTTATTTATTATTATTATTTTCTACATTAGGTAGCATGGTCGTTGCTATTTCTAATCATTTAATTAGTATTTTTATAAGTATTGAACTAATGTCTTTTCCGATATTAGGATTAATTGGTTATGAATATTTTCAATATAAATCGTTAGAAGCAGCATTAAAATATATGATTTTATCCGGATTTTCATCTATATGTTTATTATTAGGTATTGCTTTAATATATTATGTATCAGGTAGTTTAAATTTAATTGATATTGGTAATACTTTAATTTTTAATTCTATATATAACAATAATATAATTATATTATTGGGTTTAAGTTTAATTTTAGTATCTTTTATATTTAAATTATCAATTGTACCTTTTCATTTATGGACTCCTGATGTATATGAAGGAAGTTCTTATGTAGTTCTTTTTTTTGTATCTTCTGTTGGTAAAATTGCAGTATTTAGTTTATTAAGTAGATTATTTTTGTATATTCCGAATAGCAAAATCAGTTTAATATATTTAATATTAGAATTTATGTCATTTATTTCTATTGTTTTTGGTAGTGTAATGATGTTATTTCAAAAAAACATTAAGAGGTTATTAGCTTATTCATCTATTTCTAATTTAGGTTATTTATTAATTACAGTGATATATATCAATAATCAATATATTTCATTAATAACTATTGGATTATTTACACTTAGTTATATATTATCAAATGCAGTTTTTTTAGGTTCTATAAGTTCTATTTCTATAAAAAATGAACAAAAAGACATTGATTATATTAAATTTTATAGAGGTATATTTTGGCGTCATCCAATTATTGCAATTATGTTAACAATAGCTTTATTTTCGTTTGCAAGCATTCCTATGAGTATTGGTTTTTTTGGAAAGTTTTATTTAATGTTACTAATAGTATCTAAAAAATCATTATTATTAGGATTTGGAATTGTTTTAGGTAGTATAATTGGATTATATTGTTATTTACAGGTAATTTTAAGTTTTTATTTAAAATCATCTGAATTATTAAGCAATAACAAATTATTTAATAGTTTTAAATTAACTGTATTAAATATATTAATAATAATATTGTCTACTATAATAGTATTATTTGGTATATATCCAACATATTTAATTGAGTTATTTGGAAACATTCAATGGTTGTTATAAAAAACATAATATTCATATACAATTTTAGCATATTTGTATCTATTTTGTATTTAATATATTTTATTACATAAAATATATTTTGTTTAATATAAGTAATACTTTATATAGTATAAACTAAGTATATGAAAAGTACTGTTTATAATTTTATTTGAATATTTTTATAATGGAATAAATAAAAATGTATCATAATGTAGGTACAACTTTTCTTTGGACGGTTTTTAGTATATTGTCTATTTTAATGATTTTGTTTGAGGTAACATTACAAAAAAAAAATATTTTTAAAAAATTATTCTAAAGGAGCTTATTTATTAACTATATCTTGGATATGTACTACCTTTTTATTCGCTTTAATATTTTGGTTATGTATTAAAAATAATTTTAATTGTGAACATGCTAATACAATATTATTATCTTTTTTTAGTGCTTACTTTTTTGAACAATTATTATCTATAGATAATATTTTTGTGTGGTTTATATTATTTAAATCATTTTCTATTTCTTTTATATGGCAACGTAAAGTATTAATATATGGAGTATTAGGTGCTATTTTATTTCGAACTAGTATGATTTTAATAGGTAATTGGTTATTGATAAAGTTGCATTGGGTATTGTATTTTTTTGGAGTTATTTTAATATTAACAGGAGCAAAAGTATTTTTTAGTCGAAACAATGAAAATGATATATTAAAAGAAAAAAAATGGATAATATGGATATATAAAAAATTAAGAATAATAAATGAAATTCAAGGAGATAAATTTTTTTTAAGACGTAATAGAATATTTTTTTTAACTCCCTTGTGTTTTGTAGCTATATTAATTGAACTTAGTGATATTATTTTTTCTATTGATAGTCTTATAGCTGTTTTATCTATAACTGTAGATCCTTTCGTTGCAATTACATCAAATTTATTAGCTATTTTTAGTTTGCGTTCTTTATATTTTGTTTTATATTCTTGTATTAAAAAAATAGATTTTATAAAGTATGTAGTAGGGTTAATATTAATTATTATTGGTCTGAAAATTTTTATATAACATATAATATATTTTTTTGGTATATTTATAAATAATATGTAAACAGATATTGAAATAATATTACTGAGTAATAATATATATATGTTGTAAATATATTGTTATCATAGTAAAGTATGCAAGTTGTTAGTATTTTTTTAAATATTTTTAATAAAATATTTAATTTCAATATACAAAAACTTATAATTCGTTTATTTGTATATTAATTAACGTATATTTTATTTTTTAAAATGATTTTTTATTGTATAGTTAAAATATATAACACGAAATGTATCTTAAAGAAAATAATATAAATTTATATAATTTTAAATTATTGGCAAAAAAAATGCATTTATTGCATTCTTCTGCATTTATTTTTATTGTTGGCGGTACTAATGGAAAAGGGACAGTATGTTATTTTTTAGAAAAGATTTTTATAAATTCTGGGTATCGAGTAGGGTTATATACTTCACCTCATTTATTAGATGAAATTGAACGTGTGAGGATTAATGGTCAATATGTTGAAAGAAGTGTATATCAATATGCGTTTTCATTAGTGAGATTGTATCAAAAAAATTTTTTCTTAACATATTTTGAATTTATTACATTAGTTGCATTAGTTTTGTTTAAAGATACCAAATTAGATGTTATTATTCTTGAAGTAGGATTAGGAGGTAGATTAGATGCTACAAATATCATTAATACAGATTTATCTATAATTACTAATGTCGGGATAGATCATGTTGATTGTTTAGGTAGCACTCGTTCTAGTATTGGATTTGAAAAGGCTCATATTGCCAGAAAAAATAAATTTATCATATTTGGAGAATATGATATACCTGGTAAAATGGTACATGTAATAAAAAATAAACAGGCTATATTAAAATTATTTAAGAGAGATTGGTTTATTATTAAAAATAAAAATAACTGGAGTTATGTTTCTCGTACTAGAAATATATACAATATTTCTTATCCTAATGTATCTTTAAATAGTATTTCAGTAGCTTTAACTGCTTTATTTTGTTCTCCATTTATAATATATAATAATGTTATTATAGATGTGATTAAAAATATTGTGATACCTGGGCGATTTCAAATTATATCTCAAAAACCTAAAATAATATTAGACGTTGGACATAATCCACATGCTATATTAAATTTATCTAAAAAAATAAAAAAAATTAGTCATAAAAGAAAAAAAATTTATGTGATTATGGGAATATTAAAAGATAAAGATTTTCATAATATGATTTTAAATTTAATAGAAGTAGTTGATTATTGGTATACTGCGCCAATAGATACGATAAAAGGATTTACTTGGTGTCAATTAAATAAAATTTTACCAAATTTTTTTAATATTTGTAAAAATGTTCAAAAAGTATGGGATGTTGTTCAAAAAAGAACTAACAAAGAAGACGTAATAGTCGTATGTGGATCATTTTATTTAGTATCGGAAATAATGAAAATTATGAAATTAAAAGTAATAATTTAATTTAATTTATTTTTATAAGAGGATAAATGTAAGTAAATATTTTTTATATATATGATATATTTTTAATAATAGATATTTTACATATTTAATAAATAAACAGTACACTAAAATGAATAATTAATTTTAATGTACTTATGAAAATATATTGTATTAAAACAATGGTTTTAGTGTTCGAACATTTCAGAAATAGATTCTTCATTACTAATTCTACGAATTGCTTCAGATAACATGCTAGAAAGACTCAATTGTCTTACATTAGGCAATAAACTAATTTTTTCAGATAATGGAATAGAATCACATACAACAACTTCATCAATTACAGAACGTTGTAAGTTTTCTACAGCATTACCAGAAAAAATTGGATGTGTAGCGTAAGCAAATACTCTATTTGCTCCTCTACTTTTTAGAGCTTCAGCAGCTTTACATAATGTACTTCCAGTATCTATTATATCGTCAACTAATACGCAATCACGTTCTGTAACATCTCCTATAACATGCATTACTTGAGATATATTAGATTGAGGTCTTCTTTTGTCTATTATAGCCATATCTGTATCATATAATAATTTAGCTATTGCTCTAGCTCTAATTACTCCACCTATATCTGGTGATACAACAATTGGATTATTTAAATTAATTTTTAACATATCTTCTAATAAAATTGAACTACCAAAAACGTTATCTACAGGTACATCAAAGAAACCTTGAATTTGTTCTGCATGTAAATCAACAGTTAAAATGCGATCAATTCCAACATTTGATAGAAAGTCAGCAACGACTTTTGCAGTGATAGGTACTCTAGCTGAACGAACACGTCGGTCTTGTCTAGCATATCCAAAATAAGGAATAACTCCAGTAATACGACCAGCAGAAGCACGTCTTAAAGCATCTACCATAACTAATAATTCCATTAAATTATCGTTTGTAGGAGCGCAAGTTGATTGAATAATAAATACATCACTGCCTCTGACATTTTCATTAATTTGTATGCTAATTTCTCCATCACTAAATCTAGTAACTAATGCATTACCTAATGTAGTATACAGTCTTTTTGTAATAGATTTAGCTAATTTTGGGATAGCATTACCAGAAAATAATTTTATGTTAGACACGGAAGTCAACCTTAATTTATTGATCAATTGAATTGGTTGTATTTTAAATGGATATAATAAAAATTTAATATTTTCAATATTAAAGTAATTATTTTTTAAAATGAATATTATTTCTATATAAAATATTTTTTATAATAGAAATATATCATATAAATATTATTTTTTTAGAAGGTTAATATAATTTTTTAGTTGATTAAAATTATTAAATATTTTTTTAATGGTATGATAAAATTACACAGTATTTAGATAATTTATATTTTTAATTCAATATTTTGAAATATGTGATTAGTGCGTTATGCTATTGAATTATTTTAATATTTTGCATAGTATTTAACGTTATGATTTGAATCATTATTTTTTTGAAAAGTATATTTTATTATATAATATAAATTTGATATAAAAATATTATTTTTTTATTATGAAATGATACTTATAATATAAAATAATATTTTTGTGCATTTTTAAAAAATATAATACATTATAGATAGTGTTTGCTTATAGTAATATTTTTTATTATTTTTAGTAGATTTTTAAGTAAGTTTTTATTCAAATATGTGACGTTGATGTTATTTGTTTTTATTTTATAGTATAAGGGAATTTTATTATATTAATTTTATTTTATAAATTTAAGATATATATATTTTAGGAGTATAGGATATAAAATATGTTTATAAGGATAAATTACTATTATAATTATATAATAAATAAAATATTGACTAGTATTGTTATTTTTATATCAATAATATTAATAACATGAATATAGTGTTTTTTATATTTAAAGTTTATTAATTATAATAGTTCAGTTTTTTTATATTGTTTTTATAATGATTTTAAAGATATATATTGATAGATAGTATTATATGATAGGTATGTAAAATGCATTAATAAGGTAAATGATATAGATGAAAAAATCTATTTTATGTAAATTAGAACATATAAAAAACCGGTGTGAAGAATTAGAATTGATGTTATCGGAATCTAATTTGATATTAAATCATGAAAAATTTCGTATATTATCTCAAGAATATATTAAATTATTAGATATTAAAAAGTGTTTTATAAATTGGAAAGTTAATCAAAAAAATATAAAAACAGCTACAGAATTATTAAATGATAAAGAAGTTCGAGTATTAGCAGAAGAAGAATTGAAGTATTCTCTCCAATATTCTAAGGATTTAGAAGAACAAATAAATATTTTATTGTTACCACGTGATCCTAACGATGAATATAGTTGCTTTATTGAAATTAGAGCAGCAACTGGAGGAGATGAAGCAGCAATTTTTACTGGAGATTTGTTACGTATGTATGTAAAATATGCTGAATCTCGCGCTTGGACAACAGAATTAATTAGTTCAAGTATAGGAGAAAAAGGTGGTTTTAAAGAAATTATTATTAAAATTACTGGAAATGGAGTGTGTGGAAGGTTGAAATTTGAGTCTGGAGGACATAGAGTACAGAGAGTACCTCAGACTGAATCACAAGGTCGAATTCATACCTCTACATGTACAGTTGCAGTTATGCCAGAAGTTAAAACTTCAGAAAAACTTGTTATTTGTCATAGTGATTTAAAAATTGATACTTTTCGTTCTTCTGGAGCAGGAGGTCAACATGTAAATACTACTGATTCTGCTATTAGAATCACACATATTCCAACAGGTCAAGTAGTAGAATGTCAAGATGAGAGATCACAACATAAAAATAAAGCTAAAGCATTATCTGTTTTATCTGCTCGTATTAATTCTGCTGAAATAGAAAAACGTAATAAAGAAAGCGCATTTATTCGTCGAAATTTATTAGGAAGTGGAGAAAGATCCGATCGTAATAGGACCTATAATTTTTCTCAAAATAGAGTCACTGATCATAGAATTAATTTAACTTTATATTGTTTAGATGATATTTTAGAGGGTAAATTAGATTTATTAATCGAACCAATTATTCAGGAACATCAAGCAGAAATGTTACTTTCTTTATCAGATTAATTTTATGAGTATTATTGATTGGTTAAATTATGCATATTGTCGATTATCTTATATAGGCTATTTAAAGATAGATGCTGAATTAATATTAAAATTTGTTTTAAAAAGATCCAAAATATGGTTAATTATTAATCATAAGTTGAAATTAAATATACTTCAATTAAATCAATTAAATCAATTACTTAATAGACGAATTTCTGGTGAACCGATTGCTTATTTATTAAGAAAAAAAGAATTTTGGTCATTGTCTTTATGTATATCAAAATTTGTATTAATACCTAGAACAGATACTGAAATATTAGTAGAACAGAGTTTAAAAAGAATTACTCATGTTAATTTTAAAATATTAGATTTAGGAACTGGTTCTGGAGCGATTGCTTTAGCAATAGCAAAAACTCGTCCAGATTGTCATATTTTAGGTATTGATTGTTTAAAAGAATCAGTAGAATTAGCAACATTCAATGCTAAAAAATTAAATTTAAATAATATAAATTTTATTCGTAGTAATTGGTTTTCTGAATTAAATAATAAAAAATTTAATATTATTGTAAGTAATCCACCTTATATTGGATTGCAAGAAATTTCTTTGTTAGATAAAGATATTTTTTTTGAACCTTTTATATCGTTAGTGTCAGGTAATGATGGATTAGCAGATATACAATTTATAGTAAAGAATGCAAATAAATATTTATATTCTCAAGGTTATTTATTAATTGAACATAGTTATAGACAAAAAAATGTAGTACAAAATATTTTTAAATCACATGGTTTCTTAGGAGTCAAATCTTATAAAGATTACTCTGGGAATGATAGAATTACTTTAGGAAAAAAAATATAGATTATTAATTTTTATAGTTGATGATATTTTTATATTACAATAACTAATATTTATTTCATTTAATAATTATATGATAAATATTTTTAATTTTTTTCATTTATATTGATAATTATTTTTCACTATAACAAATTTTATATGATATGGTATATAGGATATAATTTATTATAGAAATGAAACTATATTTTAAAACAGATAAAATATATATTTTATTTATATTATTTAGTGAAGCATAATTACATATTATAATTGGAGGTAATATGAAATCTTTTGATAAAATTGATTTTTCTACATCTCCACTGTGTGAAATAATAATGCTTATTTTTCAGACGATTCGAAAAGATTTTTCAATAGAGGATGTGTATTCTGAATTACGTAATAGAGTTGATGAAGCTAGAATTTATATTTCTGCAGAAAGTAATCAAAACAATCAATTAAAAAAATTATTAGAGTTATTTTATGAACGTTGGAGATTTGGCGGGGCTAATGGAAAATACTTGTTGTCAGACGTATTGTGGTTAGATAATGTATTACAAACAAGAAAAGGGACAGCAGTATCGCTTGGTATAATATTATTACATATTGCTCAAGAGTTAGAATTGCCATTAATGCCTGTTATTTTTCCTACACAGTTAATTTTACGAGTAAAAAATAAAAATAATGAGTTGTGGTTAATTGATCCATTTAATGGGAATACTTTAGATAAACATACTTTAGGAGTATGGTTAAAAGGCAATATTAGTCCTACTGCTAAATTATATGATAATGATTTAGATCAAGCTGATTCTACGACAGTAATAAGAAAAATATTAGACATATTAAAAACAGCTTTAATGGAAGAAAAGAAAATGGAGTTAGCATTAAATGTTAGTAATATA
The DNA here is from genome assembly GCF_039403185.1 of Buchnera aphidicola (Formosaphis micheliae). Taxonomy (NCBI): domain Bacteria; kingdom Pseudomonadati; phylum Pseudomonadota; class Gammaproteobacteria; order Enterobacterales; family Erwiniaceae; genus Buchnera; species Buchnera aphidicola. The sequence continues at coordinate 171,427 of NZ_CP135047.1, forward strand.
TTATTACAAATAAATCCAGATGATCCTTATGAAATTAGAGATCGTGGTTTAATTTATGCTCAGTTGGAATGTAATCACATTGCTTTGACTGATTTAATTTATTTTGTAGAACATTGTCCTGAAGATCCAATTAGTGAAATTATTAAGATACAAATTCATTCAATTGAACAGAGACAAATTACGTTACATTAATTGAATTTAATTAAATATAATTAATAGGTGCAGTATATTTTTTTTGTTTTTTTACAATTAAGTTAATTAATATAATTATGTTTAAATAATTTTTAAAAACATATACGATTATAAATATATTTATTTATAATTTATTTTGAAAAAATATAATTGATATAGATATTTGATTATATTATTTTATTGGTATTTTATTATATTTAGTACTTATTTTGTTAATAATAGTATCATTAATTAAAATAATTATTTAAACATATTTTAAGTTATATTAATTACTGAATATTAGTTTTATATCATATTAATGATATTATATAATTATGATATATATATGAAAATTTTATTTTTGATAAAAAATCAATATAATCAGTTACGTTAGGTTGATTTTTTTAATTAAAAATTAAATTGTATTAATATTATTTCGTTTAGTGTATATTTTATAGTTAATTTTTATATATATTGATTTATCAAAAATATAATATTATATATAATGTTTATATTTTATTAAATAGGTAATTTATTTTGAATAGATTAGTTTTAGTTTTAAATTGTGGTAGTTCTTCTTTAAAATTTTCTATTATTGATGTTAAGAATAATAAAAAGATTATTTTTGGTAGAGTAGAATCAATATTATCTTCTAAGTCGTATATTATATGGAGTGCAAATAATATTGAATATAAAAATATTTTAAAAAAAAATATTACATATAGTTCTGCATTAAATTTTATTTTAAATAATATTTTAAAAAAAGATATAAAATTATTTAGTAATATTACAGCTATAGGACATAGAGTAGTGCATGGAGGCAGCAAATTAATTAATTCTGTAATTGTTAATGATAAGATTATAGAAGATATTACAGATGCTAGTTGTTTTGCTCCTTTACATAATCCAATAAATTTATTAGGTATTCAATGTGCACTCAATGTATTTCCTCATTTAAGCAATAAAAATGTAGCAGTATTTGATACTTCTTTTCATACTACAATACCAGAACATGCATATTTATATGCTATACCATATCATTTTTATATCAACAATGGAGTTAGAAGATATGGTGCTCATGGGATTAATCATCAATATATTTCTATTCAATCTGCTAAGATATTAAATAAATCATTAAAAAAAATTAATATTATTTCATGTCATTTAGGGAATGGTGCATCTATATCGGCTATTCGTAAAGGTATTTGTATCGATACTTCAATGGGTTTTACTCCTTTAGAAGGATTAGTAATGGGTACTCGTAGTGGAGACATTGATCCCGAAATTATTTTTTTTATGTATAAAAAATTAGGTATAAGTTTAAATGAAATTCATACAATATTAACCAAAGAATCTGGTTTATTAGGATTAAATGGAGTTAGTAGTGATTGTCGTTATGCAGAGAAAAATTATTATACTGATGTAGGAGCTAAAAGATCTATTGATGTTTTTTGTTATCGTTTATCTAAGTATATTGCAGCTTATAATATGTTAATGAAAGGAAAATTAGATGCAATTGTTTTTACAGGAGGGATTGGTGAAAATTCTTCATTAATTCGAGATATAACAATATCTCAATTATCTGTCTTAAATTTTAATATTGATAAAGAATGTAATATGTGTAATACGTTTGATAAATATATTTATATTCATTCAAAAGATTCTTTACCTATTTTAGTTATACGTTCTAATGAAGAATGGATGATTGCAAAAGAAACTATTTCTTTATTAAATTTAAAACATGTTCATGAATAAATAGTAAGACAAAAATTATTTTTTATTTAACATATTTTAAGAGGTGTATAGTTATGGCACGAGATATAACTGTGATTCCAATAGGGACTCATGTTGGTTTGACAATTGTTAATCTTGGATTAATACGATCTATAACGTGCAAAGATTTAACAGTGAGATTTTTAAAACCAATATTTAAATTTCGTGATGACAAAAAAAAAATAGATAATGTAGGTCATTCAATATTTATCAATAAATTAGTACGTTGTGTGGAAATTATTGAATTGTCTTATACTAAATTGTCGTATAATGATAATTTTATCATGTCAATAGTTGATACTATTATTGATAAGTTTTATCAATGTAAAAAAATATATGATATTACTTTAATTGAAGGTTTTAGATACACGGAAATAGGAGCATTGTCTTATATATTAAATTATAAGATTTCTTTAATATTATCTACTGATATTTTATTTGTGGCTGCAGATAATGAAAATATAGAAAATTATTTTATGGAATCCAATTATTTTTTTAGAAATATATTTAAAAGTAATAAACAGGTAAACATTTTAGGAGTAATATTAAATAAATGTAATAATTTTAAATTTAATAACAATAGTATTATAGATTGTATGGATTTATTTGGTATGCATTTTAATATATTTAAAAATAATTTATTTTCTCAGTTAGAAAAAAAATATACTGTATTTTTTAATAATATAAAATTACCAATATTAGCTACTATTCCTTTTAATTTAGAATTAATTAATATTACTGTGTTTCAATGTATTCAATACTTAAATGCAAAAATTATTAAAAATAATTCTATTGAATGTAAATCAATAGAACAGATTATTTTTTTTGATCAATTATCATGTATTAATATTCATAATAAAAAATATAAACGAATGTGTATCATTTCATTTGAACAATTAAAATACGTTGATAATTTGTATTTAAATAATATAAAAAATAGCAATGTTATTGCGATTTTATTAACTGGAGTTGATAATTTTTTAGATAAAGATAACAAATTTGTGTCAAAATTATTAATATTGTCTAATATATATATATTTTCAGTATCAACTAATATTTTAACCACATTAATAAAATTATGTAACATGTATTATTATACATATAGATATGATCGAAATATTATAACACAATTGAAAGATTATGTATCAAATTATATTTCTATTAATTGGTGTAAATTATTAAAAAATATTAATAAATTAACTGGATACATTTCTCCTATATTTTTTCGTTATCATTTAATAAAATTGGCTAATAAATGTAAAAAATGTATTGTTTTACCAGAAGGAAATGACATTCGTATAATAAAAGCTGCATCTATATGTGAAAAAAAAGGTATTGCAAAATGTATATTATTGGGTAATCCTGATGAAATTCATGAAATATCTGTCAGAGAAAAAATTTCTGGCATAGATAGTATAAATATTATTAATCCTATAGAAATACAAAATAATTATATCATGCGTTTAGTTCAATTAAGAAGTAAAAATGGTATGACTTTATTTAATGCTAAAAATGTAATTAAGGATAATATTGTATTATCTACTTTAATGTTAGAAAATGATGACGTTGATGGAGTAGTATCTGGAGTTATTAATACAACAGCGAATACAATTCGACCAGCATTACAATTAATTAAATTAAAAAATAATGTTTCATTAGTATCTTCTTTGTTTTTTATGTTGTTGTCTAATAAAATATTCATATATGCCGATTGTGCTATTAATATTGATCCCAATGCTTATGAATTAGCTGATATCGCTATTCAATCAGCAAATTCAGCGAAATTATTTGGGATTCATGCAAAGATAGCAATGATTTCTTATTCCACGTATGATTCAGCTGGTGGTTGTTCAGTAGAAAAAGTTAGAGAAGCCACATATATTGTAAAAAAACTGAGACCTGATTTAGACATAGATGGTCCTTTACAATATGATGCAGCAACTGTGCCAGAAATAGCAAAATTAAAATCTCCTAATTCACCAATTTCTGGAGATGCAAATATATTAATTTTTCCTGATCTTAATACTGGAAATACTGTTTATAAAGCTGTACAAAGATCTGCTAATTTTTCTGCTATTGGTCCTATTCTACAAGGTTTAAATAAACCAGTAAATGATTTATCTAGAGGAGCAAATATAGAAGATATAGTATATACTATTGCTGTTACGGCAATTCAATCAGGACAATGAATAAAATAATATTTGTATTTTTATATAATGAATAGTAGATATTATTTATTTTTTTATGATAAGTATGGAATTTTAATTTCCATATTTTTTTTTTGTATTATATTACAACAACAAGGTAAAATCTCTCCTGGATGAAGATATACTGTTGAGTTGAAATTAGAAATTAATAAAAATTTTCCTTTAATTAATTTAACTCTACATACTCCACAGTATCCTTTTCGACATTGGAATTCTATAGGTATTTTGCATATTTCTATTATTTCTAATAATGAAATATATTTTTTTTTTGGTTTTATTATGTAATGTATATCATTAATTTTAATATTAATTTTTTGCATAAATTATAACTTAAAATTTTTAAATTCGGAATCGCTAATATCTGAATCAATTTGTCCTACTAAATAAGAACTTACTTCTACTTCTTGAGGAGCATTTTGAACATAATCTGAATTTAGCCAATAATTAATCCATGGAATAGGATTAGAATTTGTTGAAAAAGGTGATTTTAATCCTATTGCATTCATACGAATATTTGTAATATATTCAATATATTGAATTAAAATGTCTTTATTTAGTCCTAGCATAGAGCCATTTTTAAAAAGATATTCTGCCCATTTTTTTTCTTGTTCAGCTACTAATTTAAATAATTGAAAAGCTTCTTCTTCACATTCTGATGCTATATTTTTCATATTTTCATTAATTGGATTTGTTTTTATAATGTTTAACATGTATTGTGTACTATTTAGATGTAATGCTTCATCTCTAGCTATTAATCTAATTATTTTTGCATTTCCTTCCATAATTTGTCTTTCTGCAAAAGCAAAAGAACATGCAAAACTGACGTAAAATCTAATGGCTTCTAATGCATTTACACTGATTAAACATAGATATAATGTTTTTTTTAATGTTTTTAAATTAATATATATTTTTTCATTATTAATAATATGGCTACCTTCTCCTAACATATGCCAGTAATTAGTCATTTTAATAAGTTTATCATAATAAGCTGAAATGTCTTTAGCTCGCGAAATAATATTTTTATTGGTAATAATGTCATCAAAAATTAAAGATGGATTATTAACAATATTTCTAATGATATGAGTATAAGATCTAGAATGAATTGTTTCAGAAAATGACCAAGTTTGTATCCATGTTTCTAATTCTGGAATAGAGACAATTGGTAAAAATGCTACATTTGGACTTCTACCTTGAATTGAATCTAATAAAGTTTGATATTTCAAATTACTTAAGAAAATATGTTTTTCGTTTTTTGGTAAATTATGATAATCGATATTATCTCTAGATAAATCTATCTCTTCTGGTCTCCAAAAAAAAGATAGTTGTTTTTCTATAAGATTTTCAAAAATTTTATATTTTTGTTGATCATAACGGGAAATATTTACTGATTGTCCAAAAAACATTGGTTCAATTAGTTGATTATTTTTTTTTTTTGAAAACGTAGTATATGTCATAATTTTTATATTTTAACCTGATAGTAGTAAGTTACTACTTATAGAATTGTTTTATAATATCATATTTTATAGTAAGTATATGAATAGAATTATGTTATATTGAACAAGCTCCACTATCACAATGATTATTTTTTAATAATGATATATGTTGTATAGATTGATTATCTTCAGCTCTATCTCTAGTGTTTTGATAATAAAGCGTTTTTATTCCTAATTTGTAAGCAGTTAGTAAATCTTGTAGTAAAATTTTCATAGGAATTTTGCCATTGGCAAACAAATAAGGATCATAGTTTGTATTAGTTGAAATAGATTGATCAATAAATTTTTGCATAATTCCTACAAGTTGCAAATAACCATTATTATTTGGGATATTCCATAGTAATTCATAATTTTTTTTTAAAATTTTATATTCTGGAATTACTTGACGTAACATTCCATTTTTTGATGCTTTAATACTAATAAAACCTCTGGGAGGTTCAATGCCATTAGTTGAATTAGAAATTTGTGAAGATGTTTCTGATGGCATGATTGCTGATAAAGTTGAATTACGTAAACCATATTTTTTGATTTTTTTTCTTAAATTTTCCCAGTTATAATGTAGTGGTTCAGTGCATACAGAATCAATATATTTTCTATAAGTATCAATTGGTAGAAATCCTTGATAATAAGATGTATGGTGAAACCAAGGACAGGAACCTTTTTCTTTTGCTAATTCGCAAGATGCATCAAGTAAATAATATTGTATAGCTTCAAATGTTTTATGGGTTAAGTTATTTGCTGATCCATCAGAGTATCGTACTCCATTTTTAGCTAAATAATAAGCAAAATTAATAACTCCGATGCCTAAAGATCTTCTTCCTTTAGTACTCTTTTCAGCGCTAGTTAACGGATAATTTTGATAATCTATCACTGCATCTAGTCCACGGACAATTAGTTTAGTAATTTCTGAAAGATCTTTAAGATTTTTTATGCATCCTAAATTAATAGCAGATAATGTACATAAAGCTATTTCTCCATTTTTATCATGTAGATCATTTAAAGGTTTCGTAGGTAACGTGATCTCAAGACATAAATTAGATTGTCGAATTGGTGCAATTTGTGGATTAAAAGCACTATGAGTATTGCAATGATCAACATTTTGAATATAGATACGTCCTGTAGATGTTCGTTCTTGCATCATAAGTGTAAATAAATTCATAGCTTTTATTCTTTTTTTTCTAATATTATTATTATTTTCATATTTTAAGTACAAATTTTCAAATAATATTTGATCACAAAAAAATGCATTATATAGATCTGGTACATCTGATGGACTAAATAAAGTAATATTTTCTCCTGAAATCATTCGTTGATACATTAATTTATTAATTTGTACTCCATAATCAATATGACGTACTCTATTTTCTTCTATTCCTCTATTGTTTTTTAAAACTAATAGATTTTCCACTTCAAGATGCCAAATTGGATAGAATAAAGTAGCAGCTCCACCTCTTATACCTCCTTGAGAACAAGACTTAACAGCAGTTTGAAAATGTTTATAAAATGGAATAGCTCCAGTATGAAAAGCTTCTCCAGATCTAATGGGGCTACCTATTGCTCGAATTTGTCCAGCATTAATTCCTATACCTGCTCTTTTTGATACGTATTTTATGATAGCGCTACTTGTAGCATTTATTGAATCTAGGCTATCTGCACATTCAATTAATACGCATGAACTAAATTGTCGAGTAGGTGTACGAACGCCTGACATAATAGGAGTAGGTAATGAAATTTTAAATGTAGAAATAGCATCATAGAAATTTTTAATGTACTTCATTCTTTGAGCATGAGGATAATTAGCAAATAAACAAGCAGAAATTAATATATAAAGAAATTGAGCGCTTTCATAAATTTTTCCATTGACTCTATTTTGTATTAAATATTTTCCTTCTAATTGTTGTACTCCAGAATATGAAAAATTCATATCTCTCTTATGATTTATAAATGAATTCATTATTATATATTCTTTTTTTGTATAATCTATTAGTAAATGTTTATCATATTTTCCTAATTTTACCATATTTTTGACATGTTTATATAATGAAGGAGGCTCAAATTGTCCATAAGCTTTTTTACGTAAATGAAAAATAGATAATCTAGCGGCCATATATTGATAATCAGGAGCTGTTTCTGAAATAAGATCTGCTGCTGCTTTAATTATTGTTTCATGTATGTTAACTGTTTTAATTCCATTATAAAATTGAATTTTAGAACGTAATTCTACTTGTGATACAGAAACGTTTTCTAATCCTTTTGCGGCCCAATTTAGTACACGATGAATTTTATCTAAATTAATTCGTTCTTTACTTCCATCTCTTTTAGTAATAAATAAACTGTGATGCATAATATAACATATTCCTATTTTTATTTAATTACGTATTAAATTAAATTGTTGTTGAGTTAAATAAGAAATTAATATTTTTATATTTTTAATTTTATAGAAAATTTTATTAATAATGGATGAGTATTACCATGAATATAATATTTATAAAAATATTATTTAAAATTAGAATTAAGTATAGGATTTTTTTACTTATTGGATATATTATATGTTTCATTAACTTTTTGTAATGCTACTACTTTTTCTTTTTCTATTGTACGTATTAAAATTACACCTTGTGTATTTCTTCCTAATATACCTACTTCTGATATTCTAGTTCTTACTAATGTACCTGCATTAGTTATCATTAAAATTTGATCATTGTCTAGTACTTGGATAGCTCCTACCATAATTCCATTTTTTTTTGTTATTTTAATAGCAATTATACCTCTTGTAGCACGAGATTTTATAGGAAATTCAGAAATTTTTGTCCTTTTACCATATCCATTTTCTGTTACTGTCAAAATATTCCCTTTTCCATTAGGTACTATTAATGATACTACTTGATCTGTTTTATTTGTTTTAATTCCTTTTATTCCTGCAGCTGTTCTTCCCATGTTTCTTACTTTTTTTTCAGAAAAATGGACAACTTTTCCAGATTTAGTAAATAACATAATGTTATCATTTCCGTTAGTTAAAGATACTCCAATTAATTCGTCATCATTTTTTAAATTAATTGCAATAATACCTGTATTTCGGTGTCTATTAAATTCACTTAAAGAAGTTTTTTTAACTATTCCTTTAGCAGTAGCCATAAAAATATTGATATGATTTTTATTTTTTTGTATTGGTAAAATAGCTGTAATTCTTTCTTTTTTATTTAATGGTAATAAATTAATGATAGGACGACCACGTGCATGTCGACTAGCTTCAGGAAGTTGATATACTTTCATCCAATATAATATACCTTTGCTGGAAAAACAAAGAATAGTATCATGTGTATTAGCTATTAACAAACTTTCTATAAAATCTGTTTCTTTTATTTTCGCAGCTGATTTACCCTTTCCTCCTCTTTTTTGCGCATTGTAATCCGATAACGGTTGATATTTAACATAACCTGAGTGTGACAGTGTTACTACGACATCCTCTTTATTAATTAAATCTTCGAAATTAATATCATTAGTTTGAGTAATAATTTCAGTTCGTCGATTATCTCCAAAAGTATTTTTGATAAGAATTAATTCTTTTTGAATAACTTCAGTCATATGATCAGGATTGTCTAAAATGTTCATTAATTTTAATATTTCTTTAAAAATTAAATTGTATTCTTCTATTAATTTATCAGTTTCTAAATTAGTCAATTTATTTAAACGTAAATCTAGAATAGCTTGAGTTTGTTGTTCAGTGAATATATATTGATTATCATTAATATAATTTATTTTATTATTTTCATTAAATATTTTTAACGATTTTTTTTTTAAAATATTTACAATACAATCTTTTCTTATTTTCCAAATGTGTGATATTAACGATTTTTTTGCAATAGATGTATTTTTAGATTGTTTTATTAAATCTATAATTAAGTTAATATTTAATAATGCTACAATGAGTCCTTCTATAATATGGATTTGTTCACGATATTTTTTTAGTTCAAACATAGTACGACGAGTAACTACTTCTTTACGATGTAATGTAAAAGATTCTAAAATATCTTTTAGAGATAGCGTTTTAGGTTGACCGTGACATAATGCTACCATATTAATACCAAAAGAGGTTTGTAATTGTGTAAGAATATAAAGTTGATTTAGTATTACTTCAGCTACCGCTTCTCTTTTAATGTCAATAACTATCCTCATACCATCTTTATCCGATTCGTCTCGAAGAGCGCTGATTCCTTCAATTTTTTTTTCTTTAATTAATTCTGCTATTTTTTCTATTAAACGTGATTTATTCACTTGATAAGGAATTTCATTAATAACAATACTTTCTTTTTTTGTTTTTTTATTAATTATTATTTTACTTCTGGCACGAATATAGATTTTTCCTTTACCTGTTTTATAAGCTTCTTCTATTCCAATATTACCATTTATAATTCCAGCTGTTGGAAAATCAGGTCCTGGAATATATTTCATTAATTCTGTTAAATTAATTTGATTATTTTTAATGTATGCTAGACATCCATTGATTACTTCTGTTAGGTTATGAGGAGGAATATTAGTAGCCATACCGACTGCTATTCCAGATGAACCGTTTATTAATAAATTTGGTATTTTTGTAGGTAATACTTCAGGTATTTTTTCAGAACCATCATAGTTTAATGCAAATGTTACTGTATTTTTTTGTAAGTCTTTTAACAACTCATGAGCTATTCTAGACATTCTTATTTCAGTATAACGCATAGCTGCAGCTGGATCTCCATCAACAGAACCAAAGTTTCCTTGACCATCTATAAGCATATAACGTAATGAGAATGTTTGAGCCATTCGAACTATTGTATCGTATACTGCTGTATCTCCATGGGGGTGATATTTACCTATGACGTCTCCAACTACTCTAGCTGATTTTTTATAAGGTTTATTCCAATCATTACTTAAAACACTCATTGCAAACAGTATACGTCTGTGTACAGGTTTTAGTCCATCTCTTACATCTGGTAAAGCTCTGCCAATTATTACTGACATAGCATAATCCAGATAAGAGTGCTTTAGTTCTTCTTCAATATTGACCTGTACGATTTTTTTAGCAAGGTCTTTCATAGAATTATTTTCTCTTTATAAGATATAAATAAGATTAAAAGTAATACATATTTGTATAATAGATTAAAATAATTTATTAATATATATATCACAAGGTGCGAAGTTTATCATTATAGTGTTTATGTATTAAGTAAGAGATTAATAATTTTAATAAAATATGAATTATTTTATAAATTAGTTTTTTTAATTTAATTATTATTAATTTAATATATTTTTTATACTGTAATATAATACATAAATATTTTAGTTATATATAAATTTTGTTTAATTATTTTTCATTTTAACTTAATTTTATTATTTAAATGAAATTATATATTTTTTTTAAATACTAGATATATTTTATATTTTTAGTTACAATTTGTATAATAAATATGTAAGTGTTATTTTATACATGTTAGCATATTTTTTAACCTGAGAATATCTTAAATATATCTATTAATTATATACCATAACTAATTAAATATAAATTTAATATGAAGTACATTTTTATTGTGTAATATAATTAAGTTTATTTTTTTATATAAAATTAATAGTATGCTAGTAGTATATATATATTATGTATTCATAAATATGTTTGGTAGGTCAATTATGGAACTAGAAGATAAAAAAATAATAGAAAATTTGTTTAATCGTTTAGATCATGTAGAGAAAAATTCTGTATCTCGAGATACTGTTGCTGAACAGTTAATAAAAGATTTATTAATTAAACAATCTAATGCGCCATATTACATGGTACAAATTATTTTAGTACAAGAAACAGCTATTAAAAAATTAAATGATGATATTGCTAAGTTAGAAAATAAAATTGTTGTTATGAAAGAAGAAAATAAAAAAAATAATTCATCTGGTTTTTTATCTGGTTTATTTGGATCTAGTAATAAGGAGAATAATCAAAAAAATATAAAAAATTCTTGGAATGAAACTAATAACACAGGTAATATGCAGCAACGACCTCAAGTTTTAGATCATAATAAACCTACTTCTGGATATGTTGCTACAAATCATGGTAATAGTAATGTGTTTTCTGGATCTGGTAATCATCATCCTATAGGTAGTTTTCTTGGTAGTGCTTTACAAACAGCTACTGGTGTAGCAGGTGGTATAGTGATGGGTAATATGTTGATGAATTTATTTCAACATAAACATTCTGAAGAAGAATTATTTAATAACATGCATAATGCTTCTGACTCACATTTGTATTCTACTTCTAGTATACAAAACGCAGAAGAGATAAACAAATTTGATAATATAAAACAAGAAGAGTCTTCTAATTTTTATAATGAAACAGATCATTATTCTGATAATTCAATAGTACATGATGAATTTAATAATGATGATTTAGATACTGATATTGACATTAATGATGATGATAGCAGCTACATTTAAAATTTTTTTAATATAGATAAAAAATATGCATTATATTTTTTATCTATATATGGTTTTTTTAGAACTATATATAAGTATATAATGCATATTATAGGAATATTAAATTATAATAACTTTATAATTTTCTATTTTGAATAATCTCTATTTTTACTACAATAATCTAATATTCCATTAGGAGAAGGTTTTATAGCATCTTTTCCTTGTGTCCATTGAGCTGGACATACTTCTCCATGTATATCATTAAATTGTACAGCATCTATCATTCTTAGTAGTTCATTAATATTTCTTCCAAAAGGTAAGTCATTTATTACTTGATGTCGAATAATTTTATTTTTGTCTATTAAAAAAGATGCTCTTAGAGCTACGCCGATACTAGGATGTTCAATTTCATATATTTTTTGTATTTCTCTTTTTATATCTGAGACTATAGTATATTGTATATTACCAATACCTCCTTTTTTTATAGAAGTTTGACGCCATGCATAATGTACGAAAACAGAATCACATGATACTCCAATAATTTCTGTATCTCTTTTAAGGAATTCAGAATACAATTGGTTAAAAGCTATAATTTCTGATGGACATACGAATGTAAAATCCATTGGCCAAAAAAATAGAATGCATTTTTTGTTGTGGATTGTTTTATATAAATTAAAATTTTCAATAATTGTATCATTATGTAAAACTGCAGATGTTGTAAAATCTGGGGCAGGTTTAGTTACTAAAGTCATTTTTTTTCTCTTTATAAAATATAGAATAATTTATTAATAAATATTATTTGTAAGTAATTTGTAGTTTTTATATATTTTTTATATTTATAGTATAAATATATTTTTTATAAAAAATTATTTCTATGTTATTTTTGTTTAATTTATAATATATATATTATTATAGTATTATAAAATTGGAATTGTAATGCAAACTAAATTTATTAGTTGGTCCCATGTTTTACAACAAGAAAAAAAAAAAAATATTTTTTAGATATAATAAATTTTTTATCATATGAACGAATGAAGAAAAATATTTATCCTCCAGCAAAAGAAGTATTTACAGCGTTTCGTTTAACTAATTTACATAAAATTAAAGTAGTCATTATAGGTCAAGATCCTTATTATCATTTTAATCAAGCTCATGGATTAGCTTTTTCTGTTAATAAAGGTGTAATTATTCCTCCTTCATTAAAAAATATTTATAAAGAAATTGTTTCAGACTTATCATGTCCTAATGATTTTATAGATGGATCTTTAAATAGTTGGTCTGATCAGGGTGTTTTTTTATTAAATTCTGTTTTAACTGTCGAATCAGGTAAACCAGCATCTCATTTCAATATCGGTTGGCAAGTTTTTACAGATCAAGTAATTAGGATAATTAATAAGTATTTAAATGGTATAGTGTTTTTGTTATGGGGTAATTTTTCTAAAAATAAATCTTTTCTTATTGATAATAAAAAACACTATATATTACAGGCGTCACATCCATCACCATTGTCGGCTTATCGTGGATTTTTTGGATGCCGCCATTTTTCTCAAACAAATAAAATATTAATTAAACAAGGTAAAACCCCTATTAAATGGGTGTTTTAAATAAATTTTTACAGATTAAAAAAATTATTTTATAGAACAATTATAATAGAATTATATATACTATCATATAGATAATTGAACTAAGGCTTTTCTCAATACAATATTATTTAGAGTATATCCAAATTTTATTACAGAAATAATATGATTTGGTGGAATAATTTCAGAAGTTTGATTGGATACAGATTGATGCAAATGATCTTGAAATAATTCATTTTCTTTGCCTTCTCTTTTTATTCCAAATTTTTCAATTATATTTAATAGTGATTGTAAAGTTAATTCTAAGCCTTGTATGATGTTTGAATTTTGTATATTTTTTTTATGGGATATTTTTATTATTTCTTCTAAATAATCTATTATGGGTAATATTTTTTTGGAAAATTCTTCTAATTTATTATATTTTATTAATTTTATATTTGATTGATTTATTTTTCTAATATTATCTATCTTAGCTTGACCTCTTAGTTTAATTTCTTTTATTTGTTTATTTATTTGATTAATTTCTTCTTGTAATTTTGTTTCATCTAAGACTGTTTTATTAATAATTGTATCATTTTTTTTTTTGTCTATTGAAATATCTTTATCCAAGTCGTATTCTTTATTTGGTTTAGATTTTTTTTTTTCTAGATTATTAGATTGATTATTCACAATTAATCCTAAATAAGTTGTAGTATTGTTAACTAATGTTAAGTATGAGGTTTATAAAAGATTTTTCAAGATCATTTTTTTAAAAAAATATATTTTATAATTGGGAAAATAGAATTAATGAAAGCGTTTTTAAATTATATTGGTCTAGTTGGTTATCCTTGTAATAAGAATGTATTAGAAACACATCAGGTGCTTTATCATTGGTTAATTAAAAAAGGTTATGAAGTGATGATTGAATATCAATTATCTAAAGAATTATTGTCCATTAAATCTCCTAACATAGGTAATTTGTCTAAAATAGGTCAATGTTGTGATTTAGCAATAGTAGTAGGTGGAGATGGTAATTTACTATGCGCAGGTTATATTTTATCTAGTTATAATATCAAAATTATTGGTATTAATCGTGGAAATTTAGGATTTTTAACTGATTTAAATCCAGATACAGCGTTGCAACAATTATCTGATGTATTATCTGGACAATTTACGATAGAAAACAGATTTTTGTTGGATGTTCATATATTTAAAAAATTAGATAAATTACATGTTAATACAGTAATTAATGAAGCTGTATTGCATTCGGAAAAAGTGGCACATATGATAGAATTTGAGGTCTATATTGATGAACATTTTGCTTTTTCTCAGAGATCTGATGGATTAATTATTTCTACTCCTACTGGTTCTACAGGATATTCACTTTCTGCAGGAGGACCTATTCTAGAAGCTTCTTTAGAAGCTATTGTATTAGTTCCTATGTTTCCTCATACTTTATCTGCTCGTCCATTGGTTGTAAAGAGTTCAAGTATAATTTATTTGAAATTTCCTAACTGGTATAATGAATTAAAAATTAGTTGTGATAGTCAAAGAGTATTATCGATTAATAGTCAGGATACAGTGGTGATTCGTCGCAGTCATAATTCTCTTAATTTAATTCATCCGAAAAACTATAGTTATTTTAATACTTTAACAACTAAATTAAATTGGTTAAAAAAGTATTTCTAAAATTAATATTGTTTTATTTTTTAGTTTATTTTTATATATGAATCATATAATAATATATTTTATTAATATATGGAGCTGGCGGGAATTGAACCCGCGTCCAAAATTTCTATTACTTTAGATCTACATGCTTAGTCTATGCTTAATTATTTTCATAGTCTTATTTTAGGATAGACTCTTAGTAAGATTTTAGCTTAAATTTTAAAATACGTATGAATTCTTAAGCAAAATTTGTTACGTATCTCTTATTTTTGACCATCTTAATATCTATTTCTAAGAGAAAAATAGACAGATGGGCTTTAGATAGGTTATTAAGCTGCTAAAGCGTAGTTGTTTTTGTTTGCGTTTATTTATTTACGGTTTTTAACGAGGCAACCGTACCTCGGCATGCACTGTCAGCAGTCGATAATTTTGTCGAATCCAAAATACAGCCCCATAGAACTATCTATCTTTATTTTATTATTGCAAAAAAAAATGAAATAGTCTACATATTGTTTTTAATAATTTACAATTTATTTAATTGAATAAAATAGTTTTATTATGTGTAGATGTTTATTTTAATATATTCATTATAATTTAATTATAAGTGAATATAATATTATTTGTATAAAAAATGTTGATATTATGTTTAATATTATTAATATTTTTTCTATTAAAAGTATTATTTTATTTCAATTGATAGCAATAGTTTTTTGTGAGAGAATATTTTAGTTAATTGAGTTGTTGTCATGTGATAAACAGTAGGAATTAATGTATGAATATTATTGAAATAATAAAAAATCAAATTTCAAAAAATCCAATTTTACTGTATATGAAAGGTAGTCCAGATTCTCCTAATTGTGGTTTTTCAGCTCAGGCAGTACAAGCTTTGTCTTTGTGTAAAGAAAAATTTGCTTATATTGATGTTTTGAAAAATCCAGAAATACGTACGGAATTACCTAAATATGCTAATTGGCCTACTTTTCCTCAGTTATGGATAGATGGAGAACTAATAGGTGGTTGTAATATTATTATGGAAATGGTACAAAATGGATCACTTAAAAAATTAATTAATGAGACAGTATTGAAATATAAAATAAATCAAGAATAATTTACGTTGTTAATAACAGTAGATTCAATAATTTTTTTTGTATATGATTTGCATATTTTATCTACTGTTATTTGAATAAATATTATACATGTATATTTTTTATATAAATTATAGTAAATATTATTGATTTTATAATTTTTTTATAAAGATATGTTGGGCTATTATTTTTTATGTATTATTTTCATTATGTACAGGCCATCCTCCTAAACGTTTCCAACGATTGACTAATTCACAAAATAGTTCAGCTGTTTTTTGTGTATCATATAAAGCTGAATGGGCTTGTTTATTATCAAAAAATAATCCTGCTGCTTTACAAGCTTTAGCTAATACAGTTTGTCCAACAACCAAACCACTTAATGCTGCTGTATCAAATGTAGCAAATGGATGAAAAGGATTATTTTGTATTCCTGTTCTTTTTATTGCTGCCATTATAAAATTATGATCAAATGTTGCGTTATGTGCAACTATAATACTTTTAGAACAGTTATTATTTTGCATACTTTTTTTTATTTTTTCAAAAATGAAAAATAACGCTTCTTGTTCACTGATAGCTCCTCTTAATGGGTTAAATGGATCAATTCGATTAAAAGCAATTGCTTCCGGTTGAATAGTAGAACCGTGAAAAGGTATTATATGAAAATGTAATGAAGATTCTTTTTTCAACCAACCTTTTTCATCCATATTAAGTGTAGTTACTCCTATTTCTAATAGTGCGTCAGTTTGAGCATTAAATCCAGCTGTTTCAACATCTATTACTACTGGATAAAATCCACGAAATCTATTTTTTAATAAATGTATCTCTTGATTTGTAGACATTTAAATCTCATAAAAAATGTAAGTATACTATTATATGTTTTAATCATAATTTATTTTAATTAATAAAAAATATATTTTCTATTATTCTTCTTACAGAATAAATATGTATTAATTATTTTTATTAATTTAAATATAATATTTTTATTTTAAAGTAAATGATTACTTTATATTATGTCTAATAGTTGTTTATTTTTGATATTTAATATATATGTATTAGATTATATATATTTAAATTATAAAGGGTGTAATTATGAATCATATTTTACCTGATTTATCTTATAGTTATAATGATTTAGAACCTTATTTTGATACAGAAACAATGACTATTCATCATGTTAAACATCATCAAACATATATTGATAATTTAAATAAAGCATTAGAGAATACAGTTTGGAGTAATTTTTCTATTTATGAATTAATGACCAAATTACCGGAAATTTCTATAGATAAAAGAACAATCATACGAAATAATGGAGGTGGGCACATTAATCACAGTTTGTTTTGGAAAAATTTAAAAATTGGTACTTTATTACCTATAACTTTAAAGACTGCTATAGAACAATCATTTGGTTCTATAGAACAGTTTAAAGAAAAATTTGAACAGATAGCAATGAGTCATTTTGGTTCAGGATGGATATGGGTAGTGAAAGATAATGAGATGATTTCAATTGTTACAACTGTTAATCAAGATAATCCTATTATGGGTAAGAGTATTTCTGGTGTTTATGGTATGCCTATTTTAGGATTAGATTTATGGGAACATGCATATTATTTACATTATAAAAATAAAAAAATTGATTATATCAAATCGTTTTGGAATGTAGTAAATTGGAATGAAGTGTTAAGACGATTTGAAAAAAATATAAGTGATTATTAGTATGTTATATTAATAATATTGTTTCAGTGATTTTATAATATTTAAAATAAAATATAGAATTATTTGTTCTATATTTTATTTATTTAAAATGATATCAAAAAAGGTTTTATTTGAAAAACATCAAGATGATAGTAGGATTAGCTAATCCTATTAATGAGTATAATCATACAAGACATAATGTTGGAGCTTGGTTTTTACAAGTATTAGCTCAACATCAAAATAAATATTTTATTAAAGAAAAACAGTTTTTTGGATTTACAAGTCATATATCTTTTTTAAATAAAAAAATTTTTTTGTTGATACCAAACATTTATATGAATATTAATGGAGCATCTGTATTAGCGATGTCTTCTTATTATAAAATTTCTTTAAATAATATATTAATCGTACATGATGAATTAGATTTATTACCAGGTAAAATAAAATTTAAAGTTGGTAGGGGACATAATGGTCATAATGGTTTAAGAAATATTATTAAAGTTTTTAGTGAAATAATATCTTTTTCTCGTATTTCTATAGGAATAGGTCGTCCAACAACAAAAAAAGAAGTTGCAAAATTTGTTTTATCATCGCCTACACAAGAGGAACATGTTGTTATTAATAAAATTATAAAACAAACGGTAAAAGAATTAATTTTTACTTAGTATCTATTAGAAATAAACGAAATATATTTCATTTCATAATTTTACTATATATCTGTTTATATATTCTATGTATAAACAAGTATATTTTAATCAATACAATAAAATTATTAAATCATATTATATAGGAAGTAATATGGGTTTTAAATGTGGTATAGTTGGGTTACCTAATGTGGGTAAATCTACTTTGTTTAATGCTTTAACTAAAGGTTCTGCTTTAGCTGAAAATTTTCCATTTTGTACAATTAAACCAAACGTAGGCATTGCCTTAGTTTATGATTCAAGGTTAATTAATATTGCCAAGATAGTTCAATCTAAAAAAATTATAGAAACTTTTATTGAAGTTGTTGATATAGCTGGTTTAGTTAAAGGAGCTTCTAAAGGAGAAGGATTAGGAAATCAATTTTTAAACAATATTAGAGAAACTGACGCGATAATACATGTTGTACGTTTTTTTAACGATCGTAAAATTTTACATGTTTATGGAGAATCAAATCCTTTACAGGATATTGAAATGGTGAACATGGAATTATGTTTATCTGATATTCACGTATGTGAATCATATTTAATAAAGATAAATAAAAAATTTAACGCAAATAGTTTTGTTTTAAAAAAAGAAATTTTAATTTTAGAAAGATGTATATCTCATTTAAATCAATTTAAATCCTTAAGAACATTAGCAATTGATACGGAAGAATATTGTTTTATAAAACATTTACGATTATTGACTTTAAAACCGATAATATATGTAGTAAATATGAACGAAGAAATATATTGTGCTAGTAATACAAAAGATGTTTTTAATAAAATAAAAAAAATGGCTGACATGGAAAATTCTCAAGTAATTCCATTATGTCTTACTGTAGAATCAGATTTAGCATATTTAAAAGATCATGAAAAAAATAATTTTATGGAGACTTTTGGTATAAAAAAATCTGGTTTAAATCATATTATTAATTCAGGTTATATTTTATTGAATTTACAAACTTTTTTTACTGCTGGAAAAAAAGAAGTGAGAGCTTGGACAATTAGTAAAGGTACTGTTGCATTAGATGCAGCAGGTAAAATTCATTCAGATTTAAAAAAAGGTTTTATTAGAGCTCAAGTTATTTCTTATTCGGATTTTATAACATATAAAGGTGAAAAAAGAGTAAAAGAATGCGGTAAGTTACGTAATGAAGGAAAACAATATCGTATTCAAGATGGAGATATTGTAAACTTTTTATTTAACAATTAAATTGGTTAGTATTTAATATATTTTTTTATTAGAGAGGAAATAGGATACTATTTCCTCTCTCTTTTTATACGAATACTATTTTATGTATCTAATAAAAAATTTCGTAATTTAGAAAAATTTGGCCGCATATTATATGATAATAAATGTGAGTTATGTAGATTTTTTAATATTTTAGGTACAGGTAATATAATATTTAGAATATTTTCTACTGTATTTTTAAATTTTGCTGGATGAGCAGTTCCTAAAAATAATCCAAATTGATTATCAGTTAATTTTTCACGTAGTAATTTATATGCTATAGCAGCATGAGGTTCTGAAATATAACCTATTTTTTTTAGCTCTATTAAGGTATCTTTTGTTTCTAAATCAGATACACTGCCGAAACCTAATTTGTTTAGCTCCCAATGTTTTCTCAAGAATAATTCTTCTACTCTTGGCCAATTATTCGGTTGGCTAATATCCATTGCATTAGAAATAGTAGAGATAGTTGGATTAGGTTGCCATATTCCCGTTTTAAGAAGACGAGGAATAGTATCATTAGCATTAGTAGCTGCTATAAATGAAGAAATTGGTAGTCCCATGGATTTAGCTAACAATCCTGCTGTTAAGTTTCCAAAATTACCGCAAGGAACAGATATAACTATGTTTTTTCTGTTTTTATTAGGAATTAATGCAAAAGCTTCAAAATAATAACAAATTTGAGCTAGTAGTCTACTTATGTTAATAGAATTAGCTGAATTTAAACCTATGTTTTTTTTTAGTTCTGTATCATTAAAAGCTTTTTTTACTAATGTTTGACATTCGTCAAAACTACCATTAATGGCTATAGTTGTTATATTTTTCCCTAAAGTACAGAATAATTTTTCTTGTAATTCACTAATTTTTCCTTTTGGATATAATATAATTACACGGACATTATTCATACGATAAAAAGCATGTGCTACAGCTGCACCAGTATCTCCTGAAGTAGCGGTTAAAATAGTAATAAGTTTATTATTTTCATCTTGATTAAAGTAAGATAACATTTGAGACATAAATCTCGCCCCAAAATCTTTAAAAGCTAAAGTAGGCCCATGAAATAATTCAAAACATGATATATTATTAGTGACTTGTACTAGTTTTGGTAGAGTAAAAGAAAAAGCTGATTTTACTCTTTTAGTTAATTCATATTTATTGATTTCATCTCCAATAAAATAAGAGAGTATAGTGCTGCTTCTGGTAATAAAATCCATTTCTAAAAGTTTATTGAGATCATTTGTATTAATTTTAGGAAACTCTAAAGGAAAAAATAGTCCTTGTTGTTGGCCTAATCCTAATTTAATGGCTTGTGAAAAGTTTACTATTTCCTTTCTATTTTTTAGATTATATAATTTCATTGATTATCCTATTTTTCTTGTACCAAGTATGTCTACATTGCAAATATGTACAAAACCTGTTTGGTTTTGTAAATAATGTTTAGTTAGCCATTGAGCTATTTTTTTTGCTGATTTCATATTGTTACATATAGCAAATAGGGTAGGACCTGATCCTGAAATTCCACAATTTAGAGCGCCTAATTCGATAAGTATTTTTTTTGCATTAAAGAAATTTGGTATTATTTTAATACGATATGGTTCTGCAATAATATCTTTCATTAATTGAATAGCAAGATTAGGTTGTTTGGTATAAGTTGCATGTATAAACCCAGCTAAATGTTGGCTGTGTTTTATACAAACTTGTTTAGTATATTTTAAAGGTAATAATGATCGAGATGTTTCTGTAGATAATTTAATTCCAGGCCATGCTACAATCCAAATCCATTCTTTAAATATTGGAATAGATTGATGAATATTATTTTCTTCATTAATAATTAATTGTAATCCTCCAAGATAACATGGTGCTACATTATCATAATGAATACTTCCAGATATTTCTCCTTCTAGTTTACCCATAATAATTAGTAATTCTAATTGAGTCAAAGATATATTAAAGAATTCTTTCATGGCAATGGTTGAAGATACTATAGAACATGCACTGGATCCTAATCCAGAAGAAATGGGCATATTTTTTTCTAATTCAATAGAAATTGGAATTTTTTTTCCCATCATGTTGCAAAAGTGTTTCCAACATTTCCATACGATATTTTTTTTAATATCGATAGGTAATTCATGTGCAAATAAACCGGTATTAATTAATTGAAATTTATTTGATGCTTTGATAGAGATACTATCTCCTAAAAAACTACCATCTATTGGTGATATAGCTAAACCTAGAACATCGAATCCTACTCCTACATTACCTATTGATGCAGGAGAAAAAAATTTTACCATATTTTATACTCCTGATTGCTCTGATAATGTATGTAGCAAATCAGAAAATATACCAGCGGCAGTAACATTATTTCCTGCTCCATAGCCTCTTAATACCAATGGAATAGGTTGATAATATTTACTGTAAAATGCTAATGCATTTTCTCCATTTTTTATTTTATATAGCGGATCATTTTCATCTACTTCATCAATTTTGACTTGACATTTTCCAATTTTATTAATTGTACCAATTAATCGTAGAACTTTTCCAGTATTTTGAGCTTTTTTTACTTTATTTGTAAACAATGGATCTAATTCTTTTAATTTGTGCATAAAATTATTAACATCTGTAATGTTATTAAAGGATACAGGTAACAAAGAGTCTATTTTAATATCCTGTAATTCTACAGAATATCCCATTTCTCTAGCTAGAATAAGTACTTTTCTAGCTACATCTATTCCGGATAGATCATCATGTGGATTAGGTTCTGTAAACCCCATGTCTTTAGCTTCTTGTGTAGCTTGAGATAAAGGAACACCAATTTCTAATTGACCAAAAATAAAGGATAAAGAACCAGATAAGATACCTCTAAAATGAATTAATTCGTCACCTGAGTTTATTAAATTTTGGATTGTTTCTATTACAGGTAATCCTGCTCCTACATTAGTTTCATATAAAAATTTTTTTTTGTATTTTAGAGCAGCTAACCGTATTTTTTTATAATAAATTAAATCAGCAGTATTAGCTTTTTTATTAGAAGTAATAACATGAAAACCTTTGTTTAATACATCTACATATTGGTAAGCTAGTTTTTCATCTGCTGTACAATCTATTAATACTGGGTTAATTAAATGATATTTTTTTTGTAAATCTATTATTTTTTTTAGAGAAAAAGTATTATTTTCTTTTTTTAAATTTTCATGCCATTTGTTTAATGGAATACCTTTCATATTTACATGTAATTTTTTAGAATTAGCTATTCCACATATTTTTAAGTTGATATCTTTTATTTGTAATTTTTTTTGTTGAAGGGATATTTGTTGTAATAATGTACTTCCGATTCCACCTACTCCAATAAGAAATATTTCAGCTATATATTTAGTGTCAAATAAGATTCTATGTATAGTTTTTATTTTGTTAATAAGATGTTTGTCTTCTATAACTATTGAAATAGTATTATTGGATAAGAACTGAGAAATAGCTATAGTATTTATAGATAAATTAGCTAGTGCTAAAAAGAATCGAGCAGAAATGTTTAATCGGTATTGTTTATTTATTCCTATAATAGATAAGATAGCTAATTCTTTTATTATTTTTATTTTTTTTAGTATTTTATTTTTTAGTTCGAGAGTAAATTCTTTTTCTAAAATATTTTGTATAAATAAAATGTTTTGTTGTAATACAAAAATATTAATACTATTTTCGGTAGGAGATTGAGTATTAAGAATTATTGAAACTTTATTTCGTGTAATAGCAGTAAAAATACGAGAAGTAATTGTTTTTATACAATGCATATTGTAAGTAGTTATGCAAAACATTGCTATATTATTAAGATAAGTAATTCCTTTTATGGGATGTTCTGTTTTTTTTGGTTTTGAGCAGATTAATGTACCTTCATTATTTGGTTGAAACGTATTTTTAATAATACAAGGAATTTTAAATTGTAATATGGGCGCAATAGTACGAGGATGAAGTACTTTTGCTCCAAAATAAGAAAACTCTATTGCTTCTTGATAGGAGATTTCTTTTAATAATTTAGCATCAGAAACTTGACGTGGATCACATGTATATATTCCATTTACATCTGTCCAAATTTCGCAATAGTTAGCTTGTAAACAAGCAGATAAAATAGCCGCTGAATAATCAGATCCATTGCGACCAAATAATACTAATTCTTTATTTTCGTTGCCTCCTATAAATCCAGCCATTAGAATAATATTTTTTTTTGGAATTTGTATTTTTTTTATACGTGCAGTTGATTTTATTATATTTACTGTAGCTTCTAAATAATTATTTGTACTAAGTAGAGTATCCACTGGATTAATAACAGTAATAGAATAATTTCTGGATTGTAAAATGCCTTTCATAATGGAAACTGATATTATTTCACCTTGGCAAAGTATTTTAGCATATATATTATCCGGACATTGTCCTAATAAATTAATTCCATGAATATTTTTTTTTAGTTCTATAAATTTATCAAGTATTTTTTGTTTGATTATATTATAAGGAAAATTTAATTGGGATTGATTAATATGATCTAATAGTGTTAAAAAAATATTTTTAGTCGTATGTATTTCAGAATCAATGTTTTTTTTATTAATTGATTTATCAATAATAATTTTTAAATTATTAGTAACACCTGATGGAGCAGATAATACAATTCCTACTTGTTCATTTTTTATTTTTTTTTCAATTATATCAGAAACATGTAAAAAGCATGTAGCATCTTTTAGAGATGTACCACCAAATTTCATTATTCGCATGGTTTTAATTTTCCTAAATTTATGCCAAAAAAAACCGCATTAGTTTAGATGCGGGCTTTTTATTTATATATAATTTTAGCCCGAAGTACGTATATATATATATTATTTTTAAGATTATTTTTTTTGATATTGATCAGTTAGTATACATTAAAATATTTATCTTATTGATATGATGTTTATTTTTTGTTATTCAGATACATATTTTTTTGATATTATATATAATGTTAAATATTGATAATTGTAACATATTATTATTTTTTTATCTTTACTTTACTTATTTATCTTGATTGTACTTATATAATAAAGGTAATAATATAAGTTATTTTATTTTTAGAATTAATGAATTACTCTGATGATGTAATTAATTAATTGATTAATGTTATTAATAAACATAAATAGTTTGATAAATGTTATGTCTAAAATTTTTATATGTTATATAAATTGATTTAAATATGATTTTTATATATGTAGAATATATATTAATAATTTATTGTTGATTTGAATATTATTTTATTTAATGTGTTTAAAATAGATTATTTGTAATCTATTATTATTAGTATAATATGTATATTTATGTAATAAGATAAGATAATAATTAATTGGTACCTATACAGTATAATATAGTAGTATATAAAAAATATATTGTAATTTTTCTATATTAAAATTATATATCTTTTAATAATAATTTATTTATTATCTATTTTTTTATTTGTTTAATAATTATTAATAGAATTATATTATAAGTGATAGTATCATAGTATATTAATACTGTGTGGTTATACAATATTACTTGAAATTAATATAATAATATCCAGTAAATATATATATAGAATAAACTAAATTTAATCTCATGATAAAAATACAATGTTTATTAGTGAAATAGGATATATTTCCCATTTCACTAGTGGAAATTTTATATGTAATAAATCGTTAATTAGACATTTGTTTTTTACGAATTTCTTCTAGTGTTTTGCAATCTATACAAAGATTAGCTGTTGGTCTGGCCTCTAATCTACGTATACCTATTTCAATATTACAGGATTCACAATATCCAAAGTTTTGATTATCTATTTTTTTTAAAGTTTGTTTTATTTTTTTTATTAATTTAATTTCTCGTGCTCGATTACGAAGTTCTATGCTAAATTCTTCTTCTTGTACAGCTCTATCAATTGGATCTGGAAAATTACTTGCTTTATCTGTCATATAAGTATTGGAATAATTAGTATCATTTTCTAATTGATTTTTCCATGCTTCAAGTATTTTTTTAAAATGATTTATTTGATATATATTCATATATTTTTCATCATTTTTTTCTTGATAAGGTAATACTCCTGCTATAGTAAGAATACTTAAAGAAGATGTTTTTCTTTTATTTATTTTTTTCATATTTTTTTTCCTATATATATTTTTTTATTACAATTTTTTTAATTTATTTAACATATGATAGTATTTTATACTAAAAATATATTTGTGATATATATAATTTTTTTTCGTTTTTATAAATGTTTTAAAAAATAATATTATGTAAAAATTTTACATTTATTATAAAATGCAAAATATTTAATAAGTAATAAGTTGCATATTGTTTATAGTATTGAACTTCATAAATTATATGTATATTTTTATTTAATAGAGAGATAAAAATATGAAATTTGCATTAGGTGTTGAATATAACGGCAGTAAATATCATGGATGGCAATATCAAAAAAAATACAGTAGTGTACAAGAAGAATTAGAGAAATCTATTTCACGTATAGCAAATCATAATATTACAACTGTATGTGCTGGAAGAACAGATGCTGGTGTTCATAGTACTTTTCAAGTAGTGCATTTTGAAACAAGTGTAATTCGTTCAGATTATGCTTGGACTGTAGGTGTAAATAATTATTTACCCAAGGATATTTCTATTTTGTGGGTTAAAAAAGTTCCTGAAGAGTTTAATGCACGTTACAGTGCATTGTCAAGAACATATCGTTATATAATTTATAATTATAAATTTCGGTCGTCAATTTTAAATAATCAATTATTTCATGTTTATGAAGAATTAAATGTTAAAAATATGCATCAAGCAGGTCAATATTTAATAGGTGAACATGATTTTACATCATTTAGAGGTGCTACATGTCAATCGAGTACTCCTTATCGTAAAGTTATGAATTTAATAGTGTTTCGTTTTAATAATTATATAATAATTGAAATTACAGCAAATTCATTTTTATACCATATGGTTAGAAACATAGTAGGTTGTTTGCTGGAAGTTGGAAGAAATAGAAAGAAAATTGAATGGATATTAATGGTATTAAACACAAAAGATAGAAATAAAATAAATTACACTACTGTTAAAGCCGAAGGTTTATATTTAGTATCTATAGACTATCCAATTTGTTTTGATTTACCTAAGGCATCTGTAGGACCTATTTTTTGTCAAAATTTATGTAATTAAAATGATTTTTTATTATGAAAAAATAAAATATTTTGTTTTTAATGTTAAATTAATTATTTTTTCTAATATATAAGTATAAATATTAACAATATTTATATATAAAAATATATAAATTAATATCTATAAATATTTGTTGTTGATTTTTTATTATATTTTTTGAATGATTATATTTTATAAAATAGATTAATATAAGTTTATATTTTTTTATTAGTTTGATTATGTGACTTTATTTTGTAAACTGTTATTGCAGAAAAAATATATTATATAAAATTGGATGTTATTGGTGAATATAAAACAATATATTCTTGAATATATATTTAGGTATAGGATGTATTTTATGAGAATATTTATATGTTAATAAAAATGTTATCTCAAATATTTAATACTGACAGTAATCGCAAGTTAAAATATATGCAAAAAATTGTTGATAAAATTAATGAGATGGAATCTAATTTTCAAAAAATGTCTGATGTAGTTTTAAAAAAACAAACTGAAAAATTTAAAATATTATTAAATAAAGGATATAGATTAGATGATTTGTTACCACAGGCGTTTGCTACGGTAAGAGAAGCGAGTAAACGTGTTTTTGGTATGCGTCATTTTGATGTGCAGATTTTAGGAGGGATAGTATTAAACAAACGATGCATTGCAGAAATGCGAACAGGAGAAGGAAAAACTTTAACAGCAACTTTACCTTCTTATTTACATGCTTTAAAAGGAAAAGGTGTTCATATAGTAACTATGAATGATTATTTAGCTGAACGTGATGCTAAAAAAAATAAACCTTTATTTAATTTTTTAGGGCTTACAGTTGGAATTAATATATCAGGTATGTCAATTGTATTGAAAAGAAAATCGTATTTATCTGATATAACATATGGTACAAATAATGAATATGGATTTGATTATCTTCGAGATAATATGGTTTTTAATAGCTCTGATAAAGTTCAAAGAAGTTTATATTATGCTTTAATTGATGAAGTAGATTCTATATTAATTGATGAAGCTCGTACTCCATTGATTATTTCTGGTCCTTCTGAAGATAATTCAATTGTGTATATGAAAATTAATTCTATTATTTCTCAATTCATATTACAAGATACAACTGATATTAATAATATTAGTGGAAATGGAGATTATTATATTGATAGAAAACAAAAACAAGTTTTTTTCACTGAAAAAGGATTGATAAAAATAGAGAATTTATTAGTACATTATAAAATTATTAATGACAGTAATTCATTATATTCAGTAAATAATATAGCGTTAATGAATCATTTTATTGTTGCTTTACGAGCTAATATTTTATTTCATAAAGATGTTGATTACATTGTAAAAGATAGAAAAGTATTGTTAATAGATGAACATACTGGAAGAATTATGTATGGTAGACGTTTGTCAGATGGTTTACATCAAGCTATTGAAGCTAAAGAGGGAGTAGATATTAATAATGAGAATCAAACATTAGCATCTATTACATTTCAAAATTATTTTCGATTATATAAAAAAATATCAGGTATGACAGGTACAGCAATAACTGAATCTTTCGAATTTAGATCGATATATAATTTAGACACTATCGTTATACCAACTAATTGTCCTATGGTAAGAAAAGATTTAT
Source organism: Buchnera aphidicola (Formosaphis micheliae) (assembly GCF_039403185.1). Lineage (NCBI taxonomy): Bacteria > Pseudomonadati > Pseudomonadota > Gammaproteobacteria > Enterobacterales > Erwiniaceae > Buchnera > Buchnera aphidicola. Next base: position 200,257 of record NZ_CP135047.1, read on the forward strand.
CTGATGTTGTTTTTATGACAGAAAAAGAAAAGATAAATTCTGTTGTAAATGATATCAAGAAATGTGTTTTAAAAAAACAACCTATTTTAGTAGGAACTGCATCTATTGAAAAATCAGAAGTAATTTCTAAGAAATTAACACAATTAAATATAAAACATAATGTTTTAAACGCTAAGTTTCATGAAAAAGAAGCTAAAATTATATCTGAAGCAGGAAAATTAGGGGCAGTTACTATAGCTACAAACATGGCAGGAAGAGGAACAGATATAGTTTTAGGTGGAAGTATAGATGATAAAGTATATAATAATTTTAATGTAGATAGCAATCAGTTTCACGTTTTAAAAAAAAGATGGATTAAAAAGCATAAAACTGTATTATCTGTAGGTGGTTTACATGTAATTGGAACAGAACGGCATGAATCTAGAAGAATTGATAATCAATTAAGAGGTAGATCAGGTCGACAAGGAGATCTCGGTTCTTCACGTTTTTATTTATCTATGGAAGATTCTTTAATGAAAATGTTTCTTTCAGATCGTATTTTATCAATGATAAAAAAATTTAATATTAAACCAGGTACAGAAATTACGCATCCTTTTATTACTAAAAGTATAGCTCACGCTCAAAAAAAAATTGAAAATTATAATTTTGATATTCGTAGACAACTTTTAGAGTATGATGATGTAATTAACGAACAGCGTCGTGTTATTTTTATTGAGAGAAATACCATAATAAATACAATAGATATTAGTTCAACTATTAAATATATTTTAAAAGATATTTTAAATGTTATTATTGATTCTTATAAATTTAATAAAAATTTTAAAAAAAATTGTTATTTATTAGATTTAGAAAAGCATATTAATAGGGATTTTAATGTTAAATTAGTGTATTCAAGATATCTATTTAATAAAGATGTTTTGTACAGTAATAAAATTAACGATTTGATTATTAAACAAATAAGATTAAATTATTCTAAAAAAGAAAATTTAATTGGATTTGATAATATGAGAAAATTAGAGAGATCAGTTATGTTACATACTTTAGATTTGTTTTGGCAGGAACATTTGTTAATGATGGATAATTTAAGACAAGGCATTCACTTAAGAAGTTATGCGAGAAAAGATCCCCGTCAAGAATATAAAAAAGAAGCTTTTAATTTATTTTCTTCTATGTTGGCGTATTTAAAATATGAAGTATCTGTTATTTTAAGTAGTTTAAATATAAATAAATTAAGTAAAGAAAATACAACCGGAGATAGTTTGTATAATTTTAAAAATTGGCAACAGGTTATATAATATATTTATTTGAATTTTTTTATATGTAGTAATTTTTTTATATATATTAAGTGTAATAAACTGTGTATAGAGATATATTTAGTAGATGATAAAATATAGATTTTTTTAAATAATAAACATTATAATATAGGTATATAAGAAATAAATTTATTAATTTAAATGAATTTTCATTAGTATAAATGTTTATAAGATAAAAAATCTTTTTTAAAAAATATGTCAATGTACTTATTTAATATATGTTTTAAAAATTGTTAAATATATTAAATATTTATTTTATGTATCGGTATTATTAGAATCTATATTGTATAAAAAGAATTTTTTTTAGTTTTTAAATTATTAGGATAGTGATTATTTTTCTACATTATAATAATGGAGTAATCATTTTTTAGTTATAAGTATTTTACAGATAACATTGATAATGTAATAAGTTATATAATTTAAATATATTTTTTTATTTATTTGTATTAATGAAATTGTTTAAATAGTACTTAATATTATATGTTATGATCTATATATTTATTAAATTATTATGATTTTAATTAATTATTTTAATAGTTATTAATCAACAAATTAATTTTATTTTTATGAAATTAGGAATAATTTATATAATGCGTATTGAAGAAGATATAAAATTGGGATTTAAAGATGTTCTGATTCGTCCTAAACGATCCACTTTAACGAGTAGATCACAAGTAGATTTGGAGAGAAAATTTGTTTTTAAACATTCCAAACAAATATGGTCTGGAATACCTATTATTGCTGCTAATATGGATACTATAGGTACTTTTTCTATGGTTAAGTCATTATCTAATTTTAACATATTAACAGCAGTGCATAAATATTATTCTATTGTTGAATGGGATAATTTTATTAATAGTGTATCAAAGCAAATGTTGAAATATGTTATAGTATCTACAGGTATTTCTGATGTAGATTTTATAAAAATTAAAGAAATTTTTTCGTTATCATTAGATTTACAGTATATTTGTATAGATGTTGCTAATGGTTATTCTGAACATTTTATTTATTTTTTAAAAAAAATTCGTGATTTTTTTCCAGATAAAACAATTTGCGCAGGTAATGTAGTCACAGGAGAAATGGTTGAAGAATTAATTTTATCGGGCGCTGACATTGTAAAAGTAGGTATTGGTCCAGGTTCTGTATGTACTACTCGACTTAAAACTGGAATAGGTTATCCACAATTATCAGCTATTATAGAATGTTCTGATGCAGCTCATGGATTAGGAGGTAGGATTATTAGTGACGGGGGATGTATTTTTTCAGGAGATATTGCAAAAGCTTTTGGGGGAGGTGCTGATTTTGTAATGCTTGGTGGTATGTTGGCTGGTCACATGGAATGTGAAGGTAAAATTATTAAAGAAAATGAAAAAAAAATTATGTTATTTTATGGTATGAGTTCATCATCTGCAATGAATCGTTATATAGGAAGAGTAGCGGACTATAGATCTGTAGAGGGAAAAACTGTAAAAATATTATACCGTGGTTCAGTAAGTGTCTCTATACGAGATATTTTAGGAGGATTACGATCTTCTTGTACTTATGTAGGAGCAGAAAGTTTGAAAGAATTAACAAAAAGAACTACGTTTATACGTGTATCTGAACAAGAGAATCATATTTTTAATAATTAATTATATTTTATTAATGAATCTATAATTATATGTACAAAAATATATTTTTAAATAAAAAATATTTATATTATGAAAACAATTATTATAAAACTAAAGAAATATTTTTTTATATATATTAATTCAATGTATTTATATGTTTTAGGTAATAAATGAATAAATTGATATGATTTATTTTAATTTTTATAGATTTTCTTTGTTTTTACCTTTCTTAATTATATATTACATTAATTATTTTAGCTGCATAAACATTTTTTGTTTAATATAAATTAATTTAGTTAATTAATTTTAAAATATAAAGTTGATATTTTTTTATGTATGTTTATATATAATTAATAATATGGTTAAAATTTTATAAATAAAAAACACACGATTAGTTAAATTTAATTCAGTTAATTTTAATGAATATATATGTATATCATTTTTTTTTATAATATATTAATGGTATTAATATAAAAGTAAGGAATAATGTGTATGTCAAAAAATTTCATTAAGGATGAAGATCCTATTGAAACTCATGATTGGATTGAGTCACTTGAGTCAGTAATAAAGAAAGAAGGTGTAAATAGGGCAAAATATTTAATTAATTGTCTTCTTAATAGAGCAAAAAAATACGATATCAATTTTTTTGAAAAACATTTTGTAAATGACTATATTAATACTATTCCTATCGAAGATGAGCCAGTTTATCCCGGTAATTTAATTTTAGAAGAACGTATTTTGTCTTTTGTGTGTTGGAATGCAATTATGATGGTATTACGTGCTTCGAAAAAAAAATTGGATCTAGGTGGTCATTTATCTTCGTTTCAATCATCGGCAGCATTATATGAAGTTTGTTTTAATCATTTTTTTAAGGCACATAATAAATATGATGGAGGAGATTTAGTATATTTTCAAGGGCATATTACACCAGGTATATATTCTCGCGCTTTTATTGAAGGAAGATTACTTAAAGAACAAATAGATAATTTTAGACAGGAGGTAGATGGTAAGGGTTTGCCTTCATATCCACATCCCAAATTAATGCCAAATTTTTGGCAATTTCCTACTGTGTCTATGGGATTAGGTCCTTTTTGTGCTATATATCAAGCTAAATTTTTAAAATATTTACATAATAGAGGATTAAAAGATACATCTCATCAAACGGTGTATGCTTTTTTAGGAGATGGAGAAATGGATGAACCAGAATCTAAAGGAGGTATTTCTATAGCATCACGAGAAAAATTAGATAATTTGATTTTTGTAATTAATTGTAATTTGCAAAGATTAGATGGTCCAGTAATAGGAAATGGAAAAATTATTAATGAATTAGAAAGTATTTTTCGTGGAGCAGGTTGGAAAGTTATTAAAGTTATTTGGGGTAGTGCTTGGGATAAGTTATTGAAAAAAGATGCAAGTGGTAAATTAATTAAATTAATGAATGAAACTTTAGATGGGGATTATCAGACTTTTAAATCAAAGAATGGAGCGTATGTAAGAGAACATTTTTTTGGTAAATATAGAGAAACTATGAAATTAGTACAATCTATGACAGATGCACAAATTTGGGAATTAAATAGGGGAGGTCATGATATAAAAAAAATATACGCTGCTTTTAAAAAAGCTCAAGAAACTAAAGAAAAACCTGTTGTTATTTTAGCGCATACAATTAAAGGATATGGTTTAGGATCTATAGCAGAAGGAAAGAATATTGCTCATCAAATAAAAAAAATGGACATAGAAGGTATTTCATATATTCGAAATAAATTTAATATTCCAGTAAAAGACAATGAGTTAGAAAGTTTACCTTATGTAACATTTTGTAAAAATGATCCTGAGTATCATTATCTTCATGATAGACGAAAAAGTTTAGGAGGTTATTTGCCCGTTCGATTTCCTACTTTTACGGAAGATTTAGTATTACCTACTTTAAATGATTTTCAATCATTATTACAAGAACAAAAAAAAGATATTTCCACTACTATTGCTTTTGTACGAATCCTTAATATTATGTTAAAAAAAAAATCTATTAAAGAACGTATAGTTCCCATTATAGCAGATGAAGCTCGTACATTTGGTATGGAAGGTTTATTTCGTACAATAGGTATTTATAGTTTAGAAGGACAAAAATACACACCTCAAGATAGAGATCAATTAGCTTATTATCGAGAGGACAAAAAAGGTCAAATATTACAAGAAGGTATTAATGAATTAGGAGCAGCATCTTCTTGGTTGTCTGCTGCAACTTCTTATAGTACAAATAATTTTCCTATGATTCCGTTTTATATTTATTATTCTATTTTTGGTTTTCAAAGAATAGGTGATTTGTTTTGGGCTGCAGGTGATCAACAGGCTAGAGGTTTTTTAATTGGAGGAACTTCAGGTAGAACTACATTGAACGGAGAGGGATTACAACATGAAGATGGTCATAGTCATATTCAATCATTAACTATTCCTAATTGTATTTCGTACGATCCAACATATGCTTATGAAATAGCTGTGATTATATGTGATGGTTTGCAGCGTATGTATGGGCCTAAACAAGAAAATATATATTATTACATTACAACTTTAAATGAAAATTATTCTATGCCAACTATGCCTGTAGGTGTAGAAAAAGGTATTTGTAAAGGAATTTATAAATTAAAAACTATTGTTGGAAGCACTAAAATTCATATTCAGTTGCTGGGTTCTGGAGCTATATTAAGAAACATATGTATGGCTTCTAAAATTTTATTAGATGATTACGGAATTGGATCGGATATATATAGTGTCACTTCTTTTACAGAACTTGCACGTGATGGACAAGATTGTGATAGATGGCATATGTTACATCCAACTTCTAAGATATATAAAATTCCTTATATTACAAAAGTGATGAATAAATATCCTGCTATAGCAGCAACTGATTATATGAAATTATTTGCGGAACAAGTTCGTGCATATGTACCATCTATTACATATAAAGTATTGGGTACAGATGGTTTTGGTCGTTCTGATAGTAGAGAAAAATTACGTAATTATTTTGAAATTGATGAATATCATATAGTAGTGGCATCTTTAGGTGAATTATCTAAATTGGGTCAAATTAATAAACAGGTTGTTGCTGATGCAATTAGTAAATATAATGTTAAAACTAATAGAATTAATCCACGTTTGGCATAATATATTGGAGGAATGAGTGAATATTGAAATTAAAGTTCCTGATATTGGTCCAGATACAGTAGAAGTAACTGAAATTTTAGTGAAAATAGGAGAAAAAGTAAAAAAAGAAGATGGATTAATTGTGATTGAAGGACAAAAATCTTCTATGGAAGTACCTGCTCCAACAGATGGAATTGTTAAGGATATAAAGATAAAATTAGGAAGTAAAATTAGTACTGGTACATTGATAATGATTTTTGAAATTAATGATCATGTATTAGTAAAAGAAGAAACGGATATTAATTTAAATGATATTCATGCCAGTCCATTAATTAGACGTTTAGCTAGAGAAAAAAAAATTAACTTAAAAGACATTATAGGAACAGGTCCAAAAAAAAGAATTTTAAAAGAAGATTTACAAAATTATATAAAAAATGAATTTATGTTGAAAGATATGTCAGCTGATGTAAAAACAAACATATCTATTCCGCTGAGTGATACAGTTTCTATGGATAATACTAATAATAAATATATGGAGTTAAGTCATATTCAAATTATATCTGGAAAAAATTTATCTAAAAGTTGGAAACAAATACCACATGTTACTCAATTTTATGAATCAGATATTACAGAATTAGAAGAATTTCGAAAAAATTATAATATGAAATATAAAAATAATGGTATTAATATAACAATATTAATTTTTATTATTAAGATTGTATCATATGCATTAAAAAAATTTCCTAAATTTAATAGTACTTTGTCTAATGATAAAAAACAATTGATTTTAAAATCAGATGTTAATATAGGTGTTGCTGTAGATTCATCTAAAGGAGTATTAGTACCAGTATTAAAAAATTTAGATAGTAAAAATATATCTGATATTTCAAAAGAATTAAATTGTTTATCTAACCAGGTTAAAAAAGGCACAATTAGTTTATTAGATATGCAAGGAGCTGGTTTTACTATATCTAATTTAGGATGTATTGGAGGATGTGGTTTTACTCCTATTATTAATATGTTTGAGGTAGGTATTTTAGGAATATCTAGAGCTTGTGTAAAACCTATATGGAATGGAAAAGAATTTATTCCTAGATTAATATTACCTATGTCACTGTCTTACGATCATAGGGTGGTTGATGGAGTTTATGCTGTTTCTTTTTTAAAAATTATAAGTGAGTTACTTTTAGATATCCGTTTAATAGTTATGAATTAATAGTTTTTATTATTTATATTTTACAGTAAATAATAATTTTTATGTTAATACATATTATATTAACTATAATAAAAAAATAATGGAAAAATAATGTATCATACTCAAGTAGTAATAATTGGAGCAGGACCAGCTGGATATTCTGCTGCTTTTCGTTGCGCAGATTTAGGTTTACAGACAACATTAATAGAAGCTCATAGTAATAAATTAGGGGGTGTTTGTTTAAATGTGGGATGCATTCCTTCGAAGTCATTATTACATATAGCAAAAGTAATTATGGATGCACGTAAATTGTCATCATCTGGTATTGAATTTAATCAACCTGTTATAAATATAAAAAAAATATGTAAATGGAAAGATAATATTGTTAATGATCTTAATTTTGGTTTAATGAATTTGGTTAAACAAAGAAATATTAAAGTATTTTTTGGTAAAGCTAAATTTTTAAGTACTACGTCAATATTAATAGAATCAAATAAAGAGAATATTGTGATATCTTTTGATCATGTGATTATAGCCACTGGTTCATATGCTCGTGAATTGTCAGATGTGGTTACATGTTATGATCATCGTATATGGAACTCTAGTAGTGCATTGGAATTACGAGAAATACCAAAAAAACTATTAGTAGTAGGTGGAGGGATTATTGGTTTAGAAATGGCCACGATTTATAGTGCTTTAGGTTCTAAAGTAGATGTGATAGAGTCGGGTGTAAAACTTTTACCTATGATAGATCAAGATATAATTGATATATTTATGAAATCAATTAGCGGGAGATTTGAAATAATTTTAAATTCATGTGTTTCTAAAGTAGTACCACATAAAACTGGAATATCAGTTAATATAGAGAATAATCATAAACCATATAAAATAGTTGATTATGATGTAGTATTAATTGCCATTGGTCGTCAGGCAAATTTTGATGATTTAAATATAGATAAGATAGGGATTAAGATTAATCAGTTCGGTTGTATTCAAGTTAATCAACAATTGCGAACTAATATACCAAACGTATATGCTATTGGTGATGTAGTGGGTTCACCTATGTTGGCACATAAAGGTATACATGAAGGACATATTGCTGCAGAAGTCATTTCTGGAAAAAATCATTTTTTTTCTCCAAAAGTAATTCCTTGTGTTGCTTATACTGACCCTGAAATTGCTTGGGTAGGTATAACTGAAATGGAAGCTAAAAAAAATAATTTAAATTATAAAATTGCTAAATTTCCTTGGTCAGCTTCTGGTAGAGCGTTAACATCTCATTCAACGATAGGATTAACTAAATTAATATTTAGTCTTGATTCCAATAGAATTATTGGTGGTGAAATTGTAGGAAGTAACGCTAGTGAATTATTATCGGAAATTAGTTTAGCTATTGAAATGGGTTGTGATGCTGAAGATATTTCTTTAACAATACATGCTCATCCTACCTTAAATGAGTCTATTGGTTTAGCAGCAGAAATATTTACAGGTACTATTACCGACTTAATTAATACAAAATAAAATAATATATTTTTTTTGTATAATTTTTTTATCAATATAAGGAAATAGAGAAGAATCATTGATATGAATATAAATCTCTCTATTTCCAATAATTTTTATCAAATGATGAATATTAAAAGTTTTTATTAATATGAATATTTATTTTTTATGTAATAAAATAATTTTGAAATAATTTATATTATCTGTATGATTAGTAATAAGAGTATTAATTTTTATTTTTAGTAAACATATATATGTATAAATTATTTTAGTTTTTTTTATAACAAATACGGACATTTTTTTTTAATAAAAAATATATTTTTTTTAATATATTTATAATAATTTGAGCAAGACAATTACTAATATTTTTAATATTTTTTTTGAAATATGTATTTGAATTATTATCTGATAAATCAGAAATAGCACGTATTATTAAGAAAGGTGTATTAAATTTATAACAAACTTGTGCTATTGCTGTAGATTCCATTTCAATAGCCATTGCTTCCGGAAAATTTTTTAAAATAGATGTAAATTGGTTTTTATTACTAACAAAAGAATCTCCTGTTAACATCAAACCTTCTTTAAATGGGTAATATAATGCTTTTAAACATATTTTAGCAATGGCAAGTAATCTAAAATTTGGAAAAAAAACTATTGGATAATGAGGTATTTGTCCAATTGAATATTTAAAAGTACATACGTCAACATCATGATAACAAATTTTATTAGGTATGATGATATCATTTATTTTTAATAAAGGATTTAAACTACCAGCAGAACCAATATTAATTATAATATCTGGTTGGTAATTAATTAATATTAAGGTAGTTACCATGCTAGCGGAAACTTTTCCAATTCCAGATAATAATAAAATAGTTTGTATTCCTTGAATTCTTCCAGTATAAATTATATGATTTTGTATTTTATTTATTTTACATTTTTTTATCTCTGGAAACAGACATGAAATTTCTTGTTTCATAGCTCCAATAATACCAATTTTCATTATTTTTTTTATTATTAAAATTAATATGATATGTTAATATTAAGTAGATAGTATATTTGTATAATTTATATATATAAAATTACATATTAAATGATAATCCACAGCCACAAGTGTTTTTTACATTTGGATTAGATATAATGAATTTAGATCCTTCTATATTTTCTTTATAATCTATTTTTCCTCCAATTAAATATTGCAAACTAATTGGATCAATTATTATAGAAATATTTTGTTTATCTATAATGAAATCATTTTTATTAATTTTTTCATCAAAATTAAAACCATATTGAAAACCACTACATCCACCTCCAGTAATATATATTCTTAATTTTAAATTGGGATTTTTATTGTGTTGCATAATTTTTTTTATTTTTTTGACAACACTAGATGAAACATGTAATGGTGACATTAATATATTTTTCATTAAATATTCCAAACGTATTTTTAATATATATATATAATATTTTATTAATTTATTTTTTAGATGTATATTTTTTTATTGTTATAAAAAATATTCTTTTTTTAATCTGATTTATTTCTTAAAAATGTTGGAATATCTAAATAATCTAATGTTTTTTTGTATTTTATTTTAGGTTCTTTGAGAATTATTTTTTTTTCTAAATTTAATGAATTATTTTTAATTATTCTTTTTTGTGTCATCATTTCTTTTTCGGATTGATTAGAAACTTTATGTATGTCAATTATTTTATCTGCACCAATTCCTGTGGCCACGATAGTAACACGTAAGGAATCTTGCATTTCTGGATCTAAAGATGTTCCTATTACAACAGTGGCATTATCAGAAGAAAATGCACGAATAGTATTTCCTACAGTTTCAAACTCATCTAATCTCATATCAAATCCAGCTGTTATATTTACTAAGACTCCTCTAGCTCCGGAGAGATCAATATCTTCTAGAAGAGGACTAGAAATTGCTATTTCAGCTGCTTCTTCTGCTCTATTATCTCCAGATGATACACCTGTACCCATCATGGCATGACCCATTTCAGACATCACTGTTCTAATATCTGCGAAATCAACGTTCATCAAACCTGGTTTAGTAATTAATTCTGCAATACCTTGGACTGCTCCTTTTAAAACATTATTTGCTGCACTAAATGCATCTAGTAACGAAATATCTTTATTAAGTACTTTTAATAATTTGTCATTGGGAATAGTAATAAGTGAATCTACATATTTTGATAAATCGTTAATACCTTTTTCTGCAAAGTGCATACGTTTTTTACCTTCAAAATTGAAAGGTTTTGTAACTACAGCTACAGTTAATACGTTTAAATCTTTTGCTACTGAAGCCAGTACAGGAGCTGCTCCAGTACCTGTACCTCCTCCCATACCTGCAGCAATAAATACCATATCAGCTCCTTCTATGATAGATTTTAATTTTTCTCTATCTTCTTCGGCAGCAGTTCTTCCAACTTCTGGATCGGCTCCAGCGCCTAATCCTTTAGTAATATTGTTTCCAATTTGTATAGTTTTACTTGTGTCTATTTTTTTTAATGCTTGAGCATCTGTATTAATTGAAAAAAAATCTACTCCTTCAATATGTTCACGTACCATATGTTCAATCGCATTACCCCCTCCACCACCTACACCAATTACTTTAATAATTGCTTCATTACTTAGTTCTATAGGTTCAAACATATTTATCTCCATTTATTTTTTTAAAATTAATAAAAAATAAAAAGTCAATTATGTATAATTTTTTAATTATTTCTTAAAAAAACCAATTATATTGTTTAAAAATTTTCCGACTACTTTTTTTTTGTTAATTGTAACTTCCTGATGTATATAGTTTTCTTTGGCGTAATGTAATAAACCGATTACTGTAGAATAATATAGTTTATTGTTAATATGTGCTTCTAGTCCATTTAATGTGTTAGGTATACCGATTCTTACAGGCATATTAAATATCTTTTCTCCATAAGATACTAGTGAATCTATTTTTGAAGCCCCTCCTGTAAGTACTATACCTGATTTTAATTCGTAATCCATTCCTTTTTGATATAGTTTTTCTTGTATTTTTCGTATTTCATGATTGACTAGTTTTAATAATTCTATATATCTAGATTTGATAATAGACATTAACTTTTTTACTTGTTCTTGATTATTGTTCTCTGAGTAATTAATATTAGCAGATATATAATTATTTTTATTATTATATGAAATTTTAGACTTATTAGATGTATATTGCGTTTTAATTTTTTCTGCATGTATTTTAGAAACTTTGAAGGCATATGCAATATCATTTGTTACAATATCTCCTGCATAAGGAATGACATGGATATGTTCTAATACTCCATTAATGTAAATTGCCATGTCGATAATTCCTCCCCCAATATCTAACATACATACACCTAGTTCTTTTTCTTCTGTTGTTAAAACGGATGTACTAGATGATAGTCCAGAAAATATAAGTTTTTCTACGTTTAATCCACAGTTTTCTAAAGCTGCAAATATATTGTTTTTAACATCTTTATGACATGTAATCAAATGTACATTTGCTTGAATTCTTTTTCCAGATAAACCAATAGGGTCAATAACTCCACGTTGTTTATCAATATCGTATTTTTTAGGGATAATATGTAAGATATCATGTTGATTTTTAATTTTTACAGATTTTGCTATATATATAGCGTGTTTTATGTCATCTTTTGTAACAACATTATTATTAAGAGGAATAATTCCTATTTCGTTTTGACAACTAATATCTGTAGTTGATAAAGATAGATATACAGATGTAATATGTAGATTAGCCATTTTTTCAGCTTGATTAATAGATTTTTTTATACATTGTGTAATATCGTCTAAATTATCAATTTTACCTTTATTTATTCCGTTAGATAAACAGTATCCTATTCCTATAATGTTTATTGTATTTTTATCTGAAATTTCGCCGATTAAAACAGATGTTTTAGTTGTTCCTATATCTAATCCTACAATTATTTTTTTTTTTGTTAGATTAATCATGATTTAGGCCTGAATAAAATATTTTTAATTTAAAAATAATATTCTTATTGTGAAGTAGCAATTATTATAGTTTAGTTTATTGTTCTATTTGATATATAGTAACTATTTTTAAAATAAATTAATAATATAGTATTTTATTTTTTATTATATTCTTAAAATATTAAAATACTTTTTATATAATATACATATTTAGTTTTAAAAAACATATCTTATATATTATATTAAAATAATACATCTGAAAATAAAAATTTATTATTTGTATTATATTATTAATATAAAATATAATACTATATAGTGGTATTTTTTTATTACATAATAATTGTACAAAAAAATAATATGTTAATTTAACCAGATAGTTATAATTCAATTTATGTTTTGTTATTAATGAATCTTCTACATTACAATAAGATTTTATTTTTTTTATTATAGTACGTAAATTGTTCTTTTAATTTATTGCACATAATTTTTAAATAATTTATTGTAGAATTATTATATATATTTAAAAGTAGTACATATTTTTTTATTTGTTATATTAAAATATTTAATATTATATTTTGGTATATATATAATTTGTTAATATTAAAAATAATATTTTAGTATATACAATGTTGTTAAGTGCAATATATAAATATATATTACTACTATTATTAATATATTAATAAAATATTTAATTTTTTAAAATATTACGAATACATTTTAAATGTACTGATATATATATATTTTTTATATTTTTTGTATTAAAGTCAAATTGTAATGATTATAATTAAATATTATTTATGATACATCGTTAAAAGAAAAGATATATAGTAATATAAAATAAAAATTTTTATTAATAATATTATTAATTAATAAATATATATTTTTATGAAATAGTATATTATACTATGCAATTTTATTTTTAAGGTATATATTTTTAAAAAAATATTGTTAATTCTTTATTCAATATATTTAATATGTTATTAACAAATCATAAATTATATAATACAGTATACGTTAAAATATTGGAGTGAGTATATAAATATTAGTTATTTTTTATATTTTTATATTTTTTTAATATGATAATTTGTATCAATTTATATTTTAATGTAGTTGTATTCTTAATGTTCAAAAAATAATGATAATATTCATATTAATTATGATTTATATGTTTATATCAAAATATAATATATTATTTGTTATTCATAAAACATTTAATGAAAAATATAATTTTATTTATAACAATATTATCATTTAGTTCAATAAAATATTTAATTAATATTTATTAATTGATGTATTTATTTAATTAATTTTAATTAAATACATAATTAAATAATATAAAAAATTTTTTTAGTGATCAATAAATTATATCATTAATTTAACTAATACATGTTGTTATATAACTAGTATTTCTGTTTAAAAGATATTTTAATAAGTTATTAAATTTAATCGATAAGTTAATTTTTTTATTTTATTTTTTCTGCTACGCGTAAAATTGCACTGCGTGCTTTTTTATTATTGATAATTTCTTTCTGTGTTGGAAATATTCTTGCAATATTGCATAATTGTATTGTATGTAATTCATGCAGTTTATTTTCTGTGATAGGTAAGTTTTTTGGAATGTATAGTGGTGCACTATTATGTTTTATAAATTTTTTTATGATACGATCTTCTAAAGAGTGAAAGCTAATTATTGATAGACGTCCACCTGTCGTTAAAATTTTTAAAGAATGTACTAATATTTTTTTAAGTTCTTCTATTTCTTGATTTAAATAAATTCTGATTGCTTGAAATGTTCTTGTAGCTGGATGTTTAAACTTGTTACGTATTGGTATAATACTTTTAATTATTTCTACCAGTTCTTTGGTGTAATGAATAGGATTTTTTTTATTTTTGTTATAAATAGCTTGTGCAATTTTTTTGGCAAATTTTTCTTCACCAAATTTCTTTAATATTAAATAAATTTCATTTTTTGTTGTTTTTTTTAACCAATTAGCTGCTGATATTCCTATGTTTTGATTCATTCTCATATCAAGAGGTCCATTTTCAATAAATGAAAAACCTCTTTGAGGGTTTTTTAATTGTATATCTGACATTCCTAAATCTAATAAAATTCCATTAATTTTTCCTACTATGTTTTTATTTTTTGCTATATTTTCAATATTTGAAAAAAGTCCATGAATTATTTCAAAACGAGAATCATTAATTTTTTGTGCGTTAGTTATAGCTTCAGGATCTCTATCTATAGCGTATAGCTTGCCGTATTTTCCGATTTTTTTTAATATTTGAGTGGAATGACCTCCTGTTCCAAATGTGCAATCGAAATATATTCCATCTTTTTTGATGTTTAGAGCTGCGATAGATTCTGTAAGTAATACAGGAATATGTTTTGGGTAAATTTTTTTCATATTTTTACTTATTATGATAGATATATGTACAATTATTTATTTTTTATATTTTTTATCAACATAATTTGTTAATTAAAAATTTAATAGTATTATTTTATATTTTTGACATACCTATGATACCTGATCGAGAGACTTCAGTAATATTAGTTATATTGTTAATGAGATTTAAAAATGTATTTGTTTGATCACTAGAGCCAGATATTTGTATGATATGAATATTTGAATCGGTATATATTATATGTCCTTGAAACATATCAGTATGTTTTTTTATTTTTTCTATATTACTATTAGTAGAATTAATTTTTATTAACATAATTTCTCTTTCTATATGATCAATGTTTCCAATTTCTATGACTTTTAATACATTTATTAATTTATGTAATTGTTTTTCTATTTTTTTGATGATTTGATCATTTCCAATAGTTTGTATATTTATATGAGATAAAGAAGAATCAGCTGTAGGAGCTACTGTAAGACTTTCAATATTATAACCTCTTTGTGAAAATAATCCAACAACTCTTGATAATGCTCCAGATTCATTTTCTAATAGAATAGATAAAATTCGTTTCATAGTTTATTTTTCTCATTTTTATTTAACCACATTTCGTTCATTCCTCCTCCTCGAATTTGCATTGGATAAACATGTTCTGAAGGATCAATTGATATGTCTACAAAGACTAAATTTCCTTTATTTAATAGTGATATAGCTAATTTTAATTTTTGTTTTAGTTCTAGAGGGGATTTAATTTCTATACCAATATGTCCATAAGATTCAGCTAATTTAACAAAATTAGGTAAAGATTTCATATAAGAATGTGAATGTCTTCCAGAATAAATCATATCTTGCCATTGTTTAACCATCCCAAGTGATTTATTATTTAAATTGATGATTAAAATAGATAATTTATATTGTTGTGCTGTTGAAAGTTCTTGTATATTCATTTGAATACTTCCATCACCCGTAATACATATTACAGTTTCTTCAGGTAAAGCTAATTTAACACCTAATGCAGCAGGTAAACCGAATCCCATAGTACCTAATCCTCCTGAATTAATCCAATGATTGGGTTTGTCAAATAAATAATATAAAGCAGTAAACATTTGATGTTGACCTACATCTGATGTAACAAAAGCTTTTCCTTTAGTGTATTTCCATAATGTTTCTATTACTAATTGTGGTTTAATTATATTACTTTTTTTATCATATTTTAAGTAATTTAAATTTTTCCAATTATTAATTAGGGCCCACCAATGATTTAAATTTCTTGATTTTACTTTTTTTGTTTCATATTGTAATATTTGTAACATTTTTATTAATATTTTTTTTGCATCTCCAATAATTTCTATATTAGCAATAACTGTTTTTGATATAGATGTAGGATCAATATCAATATGTATTATTTGAGAGGAAGGACAATATTTTTTTAAATTATTAGTAGTCCTATCATCAAATCTTACTCCAATAGCAAAAATAATATCTGAATAATGCATAGCCATATTAGCTTCATAAGTGCCATGCATACCTAACATACGTAAGTTTTGTCTATGTGTACCTGGAAAAGCGCCTAATGCCATTAGGGATGTAGTTACAGGAATATTTAATATTTCTGCTAATATACGTAATTCATGGTGACAACCTGAGCTAATAATTCCACCTCCAGCATATATAATGGGTTTTTTAGCTTTTAATAAAAAGTGTAAAGCTTGTTTTATTTTTTGTGTTTGACAAGAGAATATTGTGTCAGGGTTATAAGATCGTATAGATATAGATTTTGGCCAAATATAAGGTTTTTTATTGGTAGAACTTAATATATCTTTTGGTAAATCTATTACTACGGGTCCAGGACGTCCTGTAGAAGCAATCCAGAATGCTTTTTTAAAAATCTCAGGGATTTGTTCTGTTTTTTTTACTAGAAAACTATGTTTAACTATAGGACGAGAAATCCCTATCATATCACATTCTTGAAAGGCATCATATCCAATTAATTCAGATGGGACTTGTCCTGAAATTACTACAAGAGGTATAGAGTCCATATATGCTGTAGCTATTCCTGTAATTGAGTTTGTAGCACCAGGTCCAGATGTTACTAATACTACTCCAATTTTTCCAGTAGATCTAGCATATCCATCTGCCATATGTGTTGCTCCTTGTTCGTGTCTAACTAATATATGTTTAATTCCTCCAATAGTATTTAAAGCATCATAAATATCTAAAACAGCACCTCCTGGGTAACCAAAAATATATTTTATTCCTTGATCAATTAGTGATTGAATAACCATTTCTGATCCTGATAAAATTTTCATTTTTTCTCCAGTATATTTAAAATTTTTAATAAAATGTTTATTATAAATAATAAAACAGTAACATATTTAACATATTTTTTATATGTTATAACTTTGACATGTTTAACATATTACATTTCAGAGTAATATAATAAAATTATATGTTGATAATATTTTAATTATGTTTTTTTAAAAGTACAATGTGTGCAGTGTTAATAATATTTCTTATACAAATAAAAACGTTATAAGAAATGTAATATCAGTAGATGTAATGTGGATAGTATTTTATTTATAAATTTATCTTATGATTTTATAAAATATGACACTAATATTAATTTATTTTTTGTATTAACATTTTATTTTTTTTCAGTATTTCACGTATTGTTGTATGGTAAAATGTATAGTAAGAAAAATCAATTTTATTTAATAAATTGAGTATTAGTTATTTTTTATTTTTTTCTAAACAAATTTACAGAAAAATATTTTTATTTTTTTAAATACTTTTTTTATTTATTATAAAAAAAAATTAAAAAATGATTATATGATATGTAGATAATAAGTTTTCCTGTATATATAAGAATGTTTTTGTTGTAAAAATTAATATTATTATAGTGACATAGATATAATTTAATATATTAATTTTAAACAATAAATTTGTTTATTAAATTAGTTCTTAAATCTTAATATTAAGTATATTAATTGTTATGAGAGAGTACAATATGAAAAAAATTTCTACTATAGCATTTAGATTAACATGTGTTATCATAGTATTTTTTTTAAGTTCTGGGGTATCTTTAGAGAATGTTGTACCAATATCAAAAATGTCTTCTAAGGTATATTTACCTAGTTTAGCTCCAATGTTGGAACGAGTTATGCCTTCAGTAGTAAGTATTAATATTGAAGGAACTAATGTTCCTAAGAAAACTTGTTTAACTAATAATGTATATAAATCATTTTCAGATAGCAGTTCTCCATTATATTTAAATACATCTTTGTTCTATAAATCTATTATGTTTAAAAAAAAATATAAAATAAAACCTGTTCAAAATTATTTTAAAGCATTAGGTTCAGGTGTTATTATTAATGCAAAACAAGGTTATGTTGTTACGAATAATCATGTTATAGATCATGCTGATAAAATTATAGTTTTTTTACATGATGGTACTAGATATGAAGCTAGAATTGTAGGAAAAGATGAAAAATCTGATATTGCTTTACTGCAATTAAAAAATATAAAAAATTTAATTGATATTCAATTAGGAAACTCAGATTTATTAAGAGTAGGTGATTATACTATAGCTATTGGTAATCCTTATGGTTTAGGCGAAACTGTGACTTCAGGAATCATTTCTGCTTTAGGACGTAGTGGTTTAAATATTAGAAATTATGAAAATTTTATTCAAACAGATGCTGCAATTAATCGTGGTAATTCAGGTGGAGCTTTAATTAATCTTAAAGGAGAATTAATTGGTATAAATACGGCTATTTTAGCTCCAGAAGAAGGTAATATTGGTATCGGTTTTGCTATTCCTGGTAATATGATAAAAAATATTACACAGCAAATGATTTTGTATGGAAAAGTGAAACGTGGTGAATTAGGTATTATTGGAACGGAATTAAGTCATCAGTTAGGACAAGTTTTACGATTAAACGCTAATAGAGGTGCTTTTGTTAATCAAGTAATACCAAATTCATCTGCTGATGTAGCAGGAATAGAAGCTGGTGATGTTATTGTTTCTTTTAATAGAAAACCAATATATAGTTTTGCTGTGTTAAGAGCAGAAATAAGTTCTATTCCAGAACATACACAATTTGAATTAGGTTTGTTACGTAATAATAAAATGAAATATGTATCTGTATTATTAAAAAAAAATAAATTAAATATTATTGCATCTAAAAATTTATGCTCTAAAATTTCTGGTGCTATTTTAAGTAATTTTAATCAATCACATGGTGTACATGTAGATAGTATTAAATTGTATTCGGCTGCAGCACATTTTGGATTTAAGGAAAATGACATTATAGTTGGTGTTAACAAACATATAGTGCTTAATTTAGATACATTACAGAATATTTTTGAACATCACTCTTCGGTCTTAATTTTCCATATTATACGAGGTCATACAAATATTTATTTAGTTGTACAATAAAATAAATATAATGTAATGTGTTGTTATTGCCTGAATTATATACATATTCAGGCAAATTAGTATTAATTTATTCTATATTTCTTAGCAATTGATTAATTTCTGTTTTGCGCATAGTTTTTACGTCTACTTTTTTTACAATGATAGCACAGTATAAATTGTATTGTTTATTTTTATCAGGAAGACTACCTGAGACAACGACAGAATTTTTTGGGATTATTCCATAATGAATTTTTCCTGTTTCTCTATCATATATTTTAGTACTTTGACCTATATATACACCCATAGAGATCACTGATCCTTCTTCTACAATTACTCCTTCTACTATTTCAGATCTAGCTCCAATAAAACAATTATTTTCAATAATTGTAGGTGCGGTTTGTAAAGGTTCTATCACTCCACCAATACCTACTCCGCCTGAAATATGTACGTTTTTCCCAATTTGAGCACAAGAACCTACTGTTGCCCAAGTATCAATCATACTACCTTCATCAATATATGCACCAATATTTATGTAAGAAGGCATTAATATTGATTTCTTTCCAATAAAAGCGCCTTTTCTTATTGTTGCATGAGGAACAATTCTAACCCCTTCATATTTAAATTTTTTTTCATCATAATTAGTATATTTTAAAGGAATTTTATCGTAATAATTGGTGTTGTTACCTTTCATTAATTTATTTGTTTTTGTATAAATATATAACAAAACTGCTTTTTTTAACCATTGATGAGTAATCCATTTTCCATTAATTTTTTCTGCAATACGTAATTTTCCTGTATCTAACATAGATATAATTTGATCTATGGTATCTATAATAGATAAATTTATATGATATACATCATTTGTATTTTTTTTTTCAAAAGTATCTTCAATAATTTTTTTTAATTCTTTCATTTTATGTAACCTATTTTTTTATAATGTAATTAAGTTTAAGGAATAATTGTTTCTTTAAATAAATTTAATTATTTACTGTTAACATGATTATTAATATATAAAATATAATTAATTAGATAGATATAATTTTTAAGTAGTTATTTTTTATTATAATAAAATTGAATAAAAATTTTTTTATATAGTACATTGATGTTGATACAACATATGATTCTTTTTTTTTATAATAATTTTGCAATAGATTATTTTATAGTATTAATTTATTAAAATTTTTTTTATATTTTCTTCTTGTCTAAAAGTTAATATTTCACATCCATTCTTTGTAACTAATATGGTATGCTCATATTGAGCTGATAAACTTCGATCTTTTGTTTTTACTGTCCATCCATCTTTCATGCATTTTACTAATGGTTTTCCAGCATTAATCATTGGTTCTACAGTAAAAATCATACCTGGTTTTAATATAATATTTTGATCATTATTTATGTAATGTAATATTTGAGGATCTTCATGAAAATTTTTACCAATGCCATGTCCACAATATTCTTTGACTACAGAAAAGTTTTCTTTGTTAACATATGATTCTATTGTTTGGCCTATTTTATTAATAGGAATTCCTGGTTTTATTATTTGTAAAGCTAAATATAAGCTTTTTTGGGCTACGTTACATAAACGTTGACCTAATATACTAGGTTTTCCAAGAATAAACATTTTTGATGTATCACTGTAATATCCATTGTTAATTATTGAAATATCTATATTAATAATATCTCCTGATTTTAATTTTTGTTTAGCATCAGGAATTCCATGACAGACAACATCGTTAACAGAAGTGCAAATAGATTTAGGATATCCATTATATCCCAAACAAGCAGAAATAGATTTTTGTTTTTGAATAATATAATTATGGCATATTTGATCGAGTTCTTCTGTACTAATATTATTAATGATATATTTTTTTATCATATTTAGTACTTCTGCAGCTAATTTTCCTGCAATTCTCATATGTTTTATTTCTTCAGCAGATTTAATTAATATAGATTTCATATGTATCTCTTGTCAGATTATAAATAAAAAATATTTTTTTTTAAATTTCTAATTTTATCTGATTATGTAATCATAGTAACGATATATAAAATATCTAATTTGATTAACAAATAGTTTTTTGAATTTAGTGAATTATTTATTTTTTTTACTTATAATATTAATAGTTTTTTTATAAAATAGTAAATAATATTAATAAGTATGGTTAATTGGAATAAATAATTATTATAAATAACATATATAACTTATTTTTTTAAAATTAATATAAAGGTTATTATTTTTTTAATTTTTTTTTTATTTAAGAGGTATTATGATTAAATTATCAATGAGAGATATGATTAAAGCTGGTGTACATTTTGGACATCAAACTCGTTATTGGAATCCGAAAATGAAACCATTTATATTTGGATCTCGTAGTAAAGTACATATTATTAATTTAGAAAAAACATTACCTTTATTCAATAATGCTTTATTAGAATTAAAAAAAGTGGTTGAAAGAAAGGGAAAAATATTATTTGTTGGTACTAAAAGAATAGCAAGTCAAGAAATTAAAGAAGTTGCTATAATGTGTAAACAATTTTATGTTAACTATCGATGGTTAGGAGGCATGTTAACTAATTGGAAAACTGTACGGCAATCTATTAAACGTTTAAAAGATTTAGAAATACAATCTCAAGACGGTACATTTAATAAATTAACTAAAAAGGAAGCTTTAATTCGTACTCGTGAATTAGATAAATTAGAAAATAGTTTAGGAGGAATTAAAAATATGGGTGGTTTACCTGATGCTTTGTTTGTAATTGATGCAGAACATGAGAATATTGCTATTAAAGAGGCTAATAATTTAGGAATTTCAGTATTTTCTATTGTAGATACAAATTCTAATCCTGATGGAGTAGATTATATAATTCCTGGAAATGATGATGCAATTAGAGCTATTAGTTGGTATTTACAATCTGTTGTTTCTGTAATTAAAAACAATTCTTCTCAAGATATATTAAATGATCATGATGAATTTATAAAGTGATGCTTATTATTGATTTTATAATATAAACGTATTTAAATTTTTTAAATATATGAGTATTTTACTAATTAAAATTAGCATATTATTTTAATAATATACATAAAAAAATACAATTTATGTTTAAAAATATGATTTATTTAATGTTTATAATATATATAAGTAAAACAATTGGAGAATTTTAATCATGGTTATTAATATTACTGCTTCATTAATAAAGGAACTCCGATTACGGACAGGTGTGGGAATAATGGATTGTAAAAAGGCTTTGTTAAAAACTTCTGGAAATATCGAATTGTCTATTGATTATTTAAGGAAAATAGGTCAAGCTAAAGCAGACATAAAAAACAATCGTTCTACAGCACAAGGGTCATTATTTATATATAAACATAATAATGTTGCTGCAATGTTAGAATTAAGTTGTGAAACTGATTTTGTAGCTAAAAGTAAAGAATTTATATATTTTGGAAATTCTGTTATTAAACAAGTATGTTTAAAATGTATAAAAGATATTCATCTTATACGAAATATTTTTCAAGAAAAAAACAATGAATTAATAACACAATGTAGAGAAAAAATTGTTATTAATCGAATTAATTTATGCGAAAGTGAAATAGTAGATTATTATATTCATTCTAATCGAATAGGAGTATTGGTAGGTGCTACTAAAAGCAGTGATATGCAAATTATTCACCAAGTAGCAATGCACATTGCTGCTAGTAAACCAGAATATTTAAATAAAGATATGGTTCCTGAAGATGTTATTCAGCGTGAAAAAAATATTCAATTGGATATTGCTATAAAATCTGGAAAAAGTGTTTTTCTTTCTAAGAAAATAGTAGAAGGTAGAATGAATAAATTTTTATCTGAAGTGTCTTTAATGGGTCAAAAATTTATTATGAATTCTGAGAAAACTATTTTTCAGTTATTAGTAGAAAATAACTCTATAGTGACATGTTTTACAAGGTTTGAAGTAGGAGAGACATTTAAAAAAAAATATTTATAAAAGGGTATTAATTTTACTCCTTGAATTAATTTATCTTAATAACTCGTTGTATGTCTTCTTTTTTTCACATTACAATGTAATATGTTATTATTACATTGTAATATGTAGAGAGTATACAGGTAAAAAAATGGATAATAGCATAATTAAAAAACCATTATATAATCGTATTATATTAAAAATTAGCGGTGAAATATTTCAAGGATATGATATATGTAAAATCGACGTTAAGATATTAAAAAGTATATCTCAAGAAATTAAAAGATTAGTAAATATTGGTATTCAAATAGGTATTGTTATTGGTGGAGGTAATATAATACGGGGTTCAATGTTAAAAAATATTAATATTAGTAAAGTAACAGCTGATAATATGGGTATATTAGCCACTATTATGAATGGTTTAGTACTAAGGGATATATTAAATAATTTATCTATAAAAACTTGTTTAATGTCAGCTACTAAAACAAATAGCATGTGTGAAGATTATAATCTTGAGAAAGTGTTAGATTGTTTTAATAATAAAAAAGTTGTTATTTTTTCAGGAGGCATTGGTCATCCTTTTTTTACAACTGATACTGCAGCTTGTTTACGAGCAATTGAAACTCAATCAGATGTAGTTTTAAAGGCAACTAAGGTAAATGGTATATATTCATCTGATCCCGAACAGTGTTGTAATGCTATTAAATATAGACGTCTTAGTTATTCATATATTATAAAAAAAGAATTTAAAGTAATGGATTTAACAGCATTTATATTAGCACGTGATCATAACGTACCAATTTGTATTTTTAACATGTACGACATAGGTGTTTTATATAAAATTGTCATGGGTCAAAAAATAGGTACAATGGTAGGTGCATTAAATAAATGATAATATTATTATCATTTATTTTTTTTTAGTTTTTTATTATTACATTGTTTTTACATTAAAAATATATTAGGTCAACTTATGTTTGATAATATTAAGAAAAATACAATTAATTGTATGGATCAGTGTATTAGTGTTTTTAAAAATAATATTATGAAAATACGAACAAATCGTATTGCTCCATATATGTTAGATGGAATTTATATAGAATATTACGGTACTAAAACACCAGTAAGTCAATTATCTAGTATTACTGTTGAAAATTTTAATACATTAAAAATTAATGTTTTTGATGCTTCTACAATAAAACCTATTGAACAAGAGATTATAAATTCTAATATAGGATTATATCCTTCTTCTAATGGATTGACTATTCGCGTATCTTTACCTGCATTAACTGAAAGTAGGAGAAAAGATTTAATAAAAATTTTACAACATGAAGGTGAAAATAGTCGAATTAGTATAAGAAATATTCGACGTGATATTAATAATAAAATAAAAAATCTTTTTAAAAATAAATCAATTAGTGAAGATCAAGAACGTAGATTTCAAAGTGAAATACAAAAAATTACAGATAATTTTATTAAAAAATCTGATTATTTATTAGCTGAAAAGAAGAAAGATTTAATGATAATCTGATATTATTGTTAATATCATATATTATGCAATAAGATTTTATCTTGATAAATTATAGAATGATATTAATTATGTTAATTTATCACTAATATATTTAAGTTAGTTCAACTATTTTAAAACTAAATTATTTTTTAATTATTGAATTATTTATTTTTTATTGATAAAATAAAATAGACAGTAATTCATTTAATTTAATTTAAATACTGGTGTAATTATTATGTTAATTAATTTATTTTTTCTATAGATTCAAATTAATTAAAATATATAGTTCTTATTTAATATAGTATATTTTTATAAATAAACATAAGATTTTAACAATTTCAATATATTTTTTGTATTGGATAATTTAAAATATAAGCGTAGTGTTTTTTATTACACTAAACATTTTTTAACAATAAAGTAAACATTATTTACTATTAAAAATTTCTCTGTGTATATTAAATTTTTATGTCAACGAGATATTTTCTTGTGTATACAAATAAATTAATATTTACTATGTAGTAGATATAATCAATGTAGATAAATAAACATGTTGATAAGAAAATTTTTGATTTTATTTTTTTTATTTTTTAGTATTAATGTATATTCCCAAGATAAATGGAATTTAAAAGATATTAATTTTCATGGATTAAACAAGTTTTCTGTAGATTTAGTAAAAAATTATATAGATACGAAATGTGGAAATGTTATTACTTTAAAAAATATAAATAAATTAATTTTTGTTCTATTGAACACTGGACAATTTGAAAATATTAAAATAATTCAATTAAATAAAAAATTAAGTATTAACTTACAAGAAAAAAGTATTGCGTATAGTATTGATTTTAATGGTCATCATATTTTAACTGATTCTATTGTAAGAAAATTATTTAATATAATTAATTCACGGTTTCATGATGAATTAAATGAAAATGTATTAAAAATATTTAAAAATATAATATTAAATTTTTATAAAAACATAGGTAGATATAATATTGATGTAAATTATTTGTTTTTTACAAAGTCAGATAATACAGTCAACGTTAAGATTATAATTACAGAACACAATAATATTTCTATTAAAAAGATTAATATATTAGGGAATAAAGTTTTTTCTCAAAATAAGATATTGTCTTTTTTCAAATTAAATAATGAATGCAAATGGGGTATATTTAAAAATAAAGAAACATATGACGTATCACAGTTGTTATTAGATCTTGATAAATTAAGAAATTTTTATATAGAGAATGGATATATATTTTTTTCATATAATTCTATTAGAGTAGTTTTATCGTCTGATAAAACTCATATTGTAGTCAATATTAATTTAAAGGAAGGTGAACAGTTTCATTATTCTAATAATTTATTTTTACATGGTAATGTGGATTTATATTTTAGAGAAATAAATAAGTTTATTAATGAAAAGATTAACAATGTTATTAACATAAATTCTATTGTAAAGTTAACTCAATATATAGATAGTATATTATTTAAAAATGGATTTCTTAATAATCGAATTTATATATATAGTAAAATAGATAAAAAAAATAAAATTATATATTTTCATATTTCAATTGACTCAGGTCCACGTTATTCAATAAATAAAGTATATTTTTTTGGTAATAAACTAGTTCAGAACAAAGTATTGCGAAGTAAAGTAAAACAAAAAGAAGGGGATTTATTTAATTGGGACTTGTTAACAATAGATCAAAAAAATGTTCAGAATACTGGGTATTTCGATGTTGTTAAATTAGAGATACATACTTCTTCAAAATTTCCTAATCGAGTGAACGTAGTATATGTGATTAAAGAAAAAAATAATGGTAGTATTCAGTTTTCATTAGGATATGGGATAGATAGTGGACTCTGTTTTAATGTAGATCTCGTTCAGCGTAATTTATTAGGTCTAGGATCTACAGTGCGTTTAAGTGGTATCAAAAATACTAAACGGATATCTGGTGAATTAGAATTTTTTAAATCAATTAATCTATTGTTTAACAATAATTTGAAAGGTAAGTTTTTTTATCATTATTTTAATTCAGATAATGTTAAACTAATTGACTATAGTCAAATAAGTTATGGTTTTAATACTGATTTAGAATTATTAATAAATAAAAGAAATACATTAAATTTAGGTGTACACTATGTTCATAATAATAAGACTAATGTAATTCCTGACTTTTCTATATGGAGTTATTTAAAATCATTTGATTTATCATATAAAAAACATGGTATCAATGATGTAATTATTGATTTCGAGTGGACATTTAATAACTTAAATAATTATAATTTTTCTACTATAGGAAATTGTACTACAATAAGTGGAAAAACAACTACTTTTGGATCGGATAGTTATTTCAATAAAATTCAATATGATTCAGTTAGTTATTATCCATTAAGTAAAAGTAATGATATCATATTATTAATGCATATGTATTTTGGATTAGGTCATAATAGTTTAAGTGTGAACAAAGAATTACCTTTTTATAATAATTTTTCTTCAAGTAGTATAGGGTCAATTCGTGGTTTTCAATCTAATAGTATTGAATCAAATCATAATACTGATAATAATAAAAAATCTGATTTGTGTATGGGTAATAAACATAGCAAATTATGTCAATCTCAAGTTTTTACTGGAAGTGATGTAATAATTACTAACAATTATGAGATTATGAAAATTTTTTCTATTAATAATGATCATTATCCTCAAAAAATTAAAGCATCTTTATTTTTTGATGTAACCAGTGTTTTAGATAAAAATTGGTCACTATCATTAGATAGTTTTACGTCTAAGTTATATAATAATCATGTTAATCAAAATAAAATTAGGATGTCAACAGGTATTACATTACAATGGATATCACCTATTGGTCCGTTAAACGTTTCTTTTTCGTATCCGTTAAAACATTATATTAACGATAAATTAGAACCATTACAATTTAGTATAGGAAAAGTATGGTAATATTTAATTTAATAAAGGTAATATTTATTTAAATATTTTTTATTTAACGTCTTATTTTTGAATAACAATAATATAAAAGGTATATTTACCCTTACCATATGGATATAACATGTAAATATTAAATTCATGTAAATAAATAATATTTTGTTATAAACAATAATTATTATACTAAATGAAAAATAAAATTAGAATGAATAATAGTATATCGGAAACTATTTTCAATGTACTACCACATAGGTTTCCTTTTTTATTTATTGATCGTATTATTGAGATGCGTAATAATGAATATATTCGCGCTATAAAAAATGTTTCTATTAATGAATCTATTTTTCAAGGACACTTTCCTACTGATCCTGTTTTTCCTGGTGTATTAATTTTAGAATCTATAGCACAAGCGTCTGGAGTATTAATTATAAATAGTAATAATGAAATTAATCATAATTATAAGTATTTTTTAATTAATATTAGTAAGGCATGTTTTAGGAAATTAGTAGTTCCAGGAGATCAAATGTTTATTGAGGTGTTTATTAAGAAACGTAAATTGAATTTAATTAATTTTTTTGGAGTAGTAACTGTAGATCGGTATGTTGTTTGTCAAACAATGATGACATGTTATTTAAAAAAATAATAAAAATTAATATTATAATAATGTGTAATAATTATTGTTTTGTATATGGAGAGATTCTTAATTAGTATTAGGTATTAACATATTTTTTTTTATTTTTTATGAAAAGAGTATACTTAATTATTGTTAATATGTTCACTATATTATAGTGATATATATCTTTTCGGAGAAGAGATGAATGGTAGTTATTTTCCTATATTAAATTTAGCAGCAGGTATTGATGAAGTTGGATTAGGAGCTTTAGTAGGTAACGTTATTAGTGCTGCTGTAATTTTGAACCCATTGTTCCCTATTTTTGGTTTAAAGGATTCTAAAAAATTGTCTTTTAAGAAAAGATTACTATTTTTTCATAGTATTAAAAATAAAGCAAAAGCATGGAGTATAGGGCGCAGTACTTCTATGGAAATAGATAAGTTAAACGTTTTACAGGCATCTTTATTGTCTATGAAACGAGCAGTGAATAATTTAAAAGTAAAACCTAATTTTTTATTTATAGATGGTAAGAATAAAATTGATATATCTATTGCATCAATATCTATTGTAAATGGTGATAATTTAATAAATGAGATTAGTGCAGCATCTATTGTTGCTAAAGTAATTCGCGATTACGAAATGTTGCAATTAGATAAATTATTTCCACAATATGGTTTTGCTAAACATAAAGGATATCCTACTAAGTATCATTTAGATATGTTAAAAAAATATGGACCTATATCACAACATCGTTTTACATTTTCTTCTTTGATAAAATTAAAAAATATATAATGTAACAATTTTTCTTATCAATATTAAATCATTTAATGAGATTATTATAATATGTTGCATAAAGAATTTGTTCATTTGCGAGTACACAGTGATTATTCATTAGTAGATGGATTAGTTAATCCAGAATTATTAGTTAAAAAAGCAGTTAATTTAGGTATGTTTTCGTTAGCATTAACAGATTACAGTAATTTTTTTGGAGTAATTAAATTTTATCAATCAGCGCATAGAGAAGGTATTAAACCAATTATTGGCATAGATTTAAAAGTAAATAACGAACTTATGCCAGGACAGATAAATCAATTAACTGCATTAGCAGTAGATAATATTGGTTATAAAAATTTAATTTTTTTAATTTCTAAAGCTTATAGTACGGGATATGATAGTACTGTTGGTGTTGTTATTAATAGGAAGTGGTTATTAAAATATAAACAAGGATTAATTTTATTATCTGGAGGTTGTTATGGTGATATTGGTGTGAATTTGTTAACAGGTAATAAAAAATTATTAAATGAGAATATATCATTTTATAAAGATAATTTTTTTGATTTTTATTATTTAGAAATTATGAGAACTGGTCGTATTAAAGAAGAAGAATATTTAGATCAAGTGATTAATTTGTCGATTATACATAATATACCTTTAGTAGCAACTAATGAGGTTTGTTTCCTAAATAGAGAAGATTTTCAAGCACATAAAATTAGGGTAGCAATTAATAAATCTTTTAAAATTAATGATATTAAATTTGTGCATAATTATAGTTGTCATCAGTTTATGCGCAGTGCAGAAGAAATGCATAATTTATTTTTTGATGTACCAGAAGCTTTAGTTAATAGTATTGAAATTGCGAAACGTTGTAATGTTATACTAAATTTAGATAAATATTTTTTACCTAATTTTAAAACAGGTGATATATGTATTGAAGATTTTTTAATAATGAAAGCTAAACAGGGTATGAAAAAAAGATTATATCAGTTATTTCCTAATAAAAAAATAAGAAAAAAAGTACAAAGTACTTATGAATTACGATTAGATCATGAATTATCAGTAATTAATAAGATGGGTTTTCCAAGTTATTTTTTAATTGTAATGGAATTTATACAATGGGCTAAAGATAATGATATACCTGTAGGACCTGGAAGAGGATCTGGAGCAGGATCTTTAGTAGCTTATTCTTTGAATATTACAGAAATAGATCCTTTAACATTTGATTTGTTATTTGAAAGATTTTTAAATCCAGATCGTGTTTCTTTACCGGATTTTGATATAGATTTTTGTATGGAAAAAAGAGATAAAGTTATTGAGCATGTTTCAAATATATATGGAAGAAACACTGTGTCTCAAATTATTACGTTTGGTACTATGACAGCAAAAGCAGTAGTGAGAGATGTTGGACGTGTATTAGGGTATCCTTATGGTTTTGTTAATAGTATTTCTAAATTAATTCCTTTAGATATAGGGATTACATTAAATAAAGCTTTATCTGATGAAACAGAATTATTTTCTTTGTATCAAGATAATTCTGATGTGAAAAAAATTATTGATATTTCAAAAAAATTAGAAGGCGTAACAAGAAATGTTAGTAAACATGCTGGAGGGGTAGTCATCTCCTGTACTAAAATTACTGATTTTTCTCCATTATATTATGATGAAAATGGTTTAAATCCAGTTACGCAATTTGATAAAAATGATGTAGAAAATGTCGGATTAGTGAAATTTGATTTCCTTGGATTAAGAACTTTAACTATTATTCATAGAGCTTTAAATATGATTAATGATCGTTTATCAAATATGGGTGAAAATATTATTGATATATCATTAATTCCATTAAATGATCCTATTAGTTTTCGTTTATTACGAACTGCAGAAACAGTTGGTGTTTTTCAATTGGAATCATTTGGTATGAGAGATTTAATTAAAAAATTACAACCTGATTCATTTGATGATATAGTAGCTTTATTAGCTTTGTTTAGACCAGGCCCATTACAATCAGGGATGGTTGAAAATTATATTAATCGCAAAAAAAATAGAGAAACTATTTCTTATCCTGATATAAAATGGCAACATAAACTATTAAAACCTGTTCTAAAATCAACTTATGGTATTATTTTATACCAAGAACAAGTAATGGAAATTGCTAGGGTGTTGTCTTCTTATACTTTAGGAGAAGCAGATATTTTAAGAAGAGCTATGGGAAAAAAAGATCCGTTAGAAATGAATAAACAACGATTGATTTTTCAAGAAGGAGCAAGGAAAAATGGAATAAATAGTGAGTTAGCAGTTAAGATATTTAATTTAGTTGAAAAATTTTCAGGTTATGGTTTTAATAAATCTCATTCAGTTGCTTATGCTTTTTTATCATATCAAACTTTATGGTTAAAATCAAATTATCCAGCAGAGTTTATGGCTTCAGCAATGAGTTCAGATATGGATAATGTTAATCGTATAGTTACGTTAGTTAATGAATGCAAAATAATGGGATTAAAAATTGTACCTCCGACTATAAATTATAGTAAATATAATTTTTATGTGAATACGAAAAATGAAATAGTTTATGGATTAGGAGCTATTAAAGGTGTAGGTGAAAGTTCAGTTTGCAATATATTACAAGCAAGAAAAAAATATGGTCATTTTAATACATTATTAGAATTATGTATTCGTACTGATACAAAAAAAATAACTCGTAGAGTAATTGAAAAATTAGTTTTATCAGGTGCTTGTGATTGTTTTGGATTAAATAGAGGAATTTTAATATATATATTGAATAATAATATTCAAGCTTCTAGTCAGTACTTAGATAGTCAGTTAATCAAACAAAGTAATTTGTTTAAGTCATATTTAGATGATCTAAATATATGTAATCATGTTTTAAATTCTTCTTATTCTCCTCATATTTGGTCTAAAAGATATGAGTTACGTCATGAATATGATACTTTAGGTATGTATTTAACAGGACATCCTATTGTCCAATATTTAGATGAAATTCAATTTTATATTCAAGGAAATAATTTAAAGAATATCGATGTTAATAGAAGAGATAATAATAAGAAAATTATTATGATTGCAGGTATGGTAACTAAACTAAGTATTAAAATGACAAAGAACAAAAATCGTATTGCATTTTTTACATTAGATGACAGTTATTCTAAGATAGATGTTATCATTTTTAATGATCTTTTAGAAAAAATTAAAAAAATATTAATAAATCACTATATTTTAATTATATACGGATATATTAATACAAAGTATTTTAGTAATTCTATAAAATTTATAGCTAATAATGTTTTTGAGTTATGTCAATATAGGGAAAGATGTGTATCTAAGCTAT
Organism: Buchnera aphidicola (Formosaphis micheliae); assembly: GCF_039403185.1. NCBI lineage: Bacteria > Pseudomonadati > Pseudomonadota > Gammaproteobacteria > Enterobacterales > Erwiniaceae > Buchnera > Buchnera aphidicola. Next base: position 232,941 of record NZ_CP135047.1, read on the forward strand.
TAATTTTATTGAATGAAAAACAAAATAATTCTATTTTTTTAGAATCTTTAAAAAAATGTTTAATGTCAGAAAATTTAGGTATTACTCCGGTATATTTTTTTTATAAAACATATAAAATTAAATTTAAGTTAACGTTTAGTCAAAATAATTGTGTATTTATAAGTAATGAATTATTAGATAAATTAAGATTATTATTAGGATTAAATCAAGTTAAATTAAAATATAAAATAATATAAAATTTGTGTTTATTCTGATAAAAATATTTATTTTTTAATAAAATATTAATTATATATTTTGTCATATTTATTTCATATGTTGTAAATGAATAATAATTAATTATATTTAATTTTTAGGATAATAAAAATTAATTATTATGTTATTCATTTATTTATTTGCTCTGTTATAAAATAAATTATCTGTTCTATGTTTATTAGTTTTTTTTTGTATTCAGATCTTGATTTATATTCCACACAATTTTTATGAATATATCGTTCACTGATGATAATAAAATGTGGTATTCCAATTAATTCCATTTCAGAAAACATGATTCCAGGACTGAGATCTCTATCATCTAATAGTGTTTCTATTCCTTGTTTTTTTAATTTAACATATAGATCTTCAGATGCATTTTTTACTGCTATAGATTTATTTCGATTAATAGGAATAATTACAGATTGAAAAGGAGATAGTGCATTATTCCATATAATACCTTGTTGGTCATAGTTTTGTTCAATTATAGCTGATATAATTCGCGTAATTCCAATTCCATAACATCCCATACGTAAAAAATTTTTTTTATTATTTTTGTTTATGATAGTAGCGTTTAATTTCTTAGAATATTTATCTTCTAATTGAAAAATGTGACCTATTTCAATGTTATTCATAGGTTTTAATGTATATTTATGAGAATCTTTTTTTGTAATAATTTTGGTAATATCATATAATATAGGTAATGGTAATTCTTTTCCCCAATTTATGTTTTCAAAACATTTCCCATTAATATTTGCGCCAATCATAAAATTTTTTAAATTTTTTAAAGAAATATCAGCTATTACAGTAATATTTAAACCAATAGGTCCTACATATTCTATATTACTTTTTGTTAGTTTATAAATTTCTTCTCGTGTAGCTGACACTATTGGTTTATGAACAATATCTATTTTTTCTAGCTTTTTTTTATCAATCATTTGATGATCTAGTATTAATAACCCTATTATTTTATTCTGATGATTTTTATTTGCTTTTACTAACACTGTTTTTACATAGTTTTGAATTTTTATGTTAGGTTTGTGTATTAAATTAAACATATTATTTTTTGATGTTGTGTTTGATTGATTTAATTTTGAAGTAAGTTCAGAAGATAATACAATAGGTTTTTTTATATTATTATTATTTGAATTTAAATTAGTAAATTGTTTTATTTGATTATTTGTATAAGAATAAAATTCATGAGAAATTTCACCACCCATTTCTCCATTATTGGCTTCTATATCTTTAACATTTAGTTTCATTCGTTTAAAAATATGTTGATATGTTGAATACATTATTTCATATGTTTTTTTTAATGAAGATGTATCTATATGGAAAGAATATGCATCTTTCATTATAAATTCTTTTGATCTAATAGTACCAAAACGTGGACGTATTTCATCTCTAAATTTTGTATGTATTTGATATAGTATAATTGGCAATTGTTTATAAGAGTGTATTTCGTTTTTTATTAAATATGTTATGATTTCTTCATGAGTAGGTCCTAATATATATATATTACTACGTCTATCAGTCATAGTTAGTAACTCTTTACCATATGTATTCCATCGATCACTTGTTTTCCATAAGTGAATTGGTTGTAATATAGGTAAACATATTTCTATAGCACCTATTTTATTCAGTTCCTCTCTGATTATGTTTTCTATTTTTTTTATTACTCGTAATCCAGTAGGTAACCAAGTATATACGCCAGATGTTACTTTACGAATCATACCAGATCTTAACATTAATTGATGACTAATTGTTTCGATATTATGAGGCATTTCTTTTAAAGTACAAAAAAAATATTTACTTGCTCGCATTTTTTATCTCGTTTTAATATGAAAATTATTTTCAATGTATGTAATTAATTTTAAGTTTATGAATAAAGTTATATTTAGTATATATTAATTGAGTATTGATATAAAGTTTTTACATATTATGCTAGTATTTTAGCATAAATATTTATTTATATAAAAAATAGATATTAAGGTTTAATATATGAATGACGATAAAACAGAAAATCCAACTCATTATAGATATAAAAAAATTTATAAAACAGGTAAAATTCGGTATTCTCAAGAATTAAGTTCATTTATTATTTTGAGTATAGGTTTTATTTTTTTATGGTTTTATAAGGATATAATAATACAAAAAATATTTACTATGTTCTTGTATAGTTTTCGTTTTGATCATTCTATGATTAATAATGTTAACTTCATTAATGTTGAGACTAATGATTTAATTTTTATTATTTTTTATTTTCTTATTTTGATTTTTATTCCTACTTTAATAACTGTATTAGTTTCAAAATTTTTTGGAGGAATAGCTTTTAACTTTTTATCATTTAAATTTAATTTAGGTGTATTTAATCCATTAAAAGGATTTAAAAAAATATTTTCTTATCAAACATTATTAATGCTAATAAAAATTAGTATAAAAATATTTTTAATGTTAAGTATTACTATATTTTTCTTTTTGACATATACAGATAAAATATTAACATTAATTCACTATACACCAAAAATAGCATTAAAAATTGGATATAATATAATAGAAAAATTTTGTTTTTTGTTTTTAGGTATATTTTTTATAGTGGTTGTATTTGATATTTTTTTAGAGAATTATGGTTATAAAAAACAATTTAAAATGAGTCGTAAAGAAGTTAAAGATGAATTAAAACAAATGGAAGGAGATCCTTATGTAAAGAGAAGAATACGTCAAGCAATGAAAACATTAGCACATCGCAGAATGTTTTCAGATATTAAAAAAGCTGATGTGATTATTATAAACCCTGTACATTATTCGATTGCATTGTCATATGATAAAAAAAATATGAATGCTCCTAAAATTTTAGCTAAAGGAGCAGGTGAATTGGCAAATAAAATTCGTTGTACTGGTAAAAAATATTTAATTCCAATAATTACAGCACCGATTTTGGCTCGTTATTTATATTTTCATACTCAAGTAGGTCAATATATTCCTAGTTCTTTATACAAAGTAATTTCTGAAGTATTAGCTTGGGTTTGGAAATTGAGAATTTGGAAAGAACATGGAGGGATATATCCTCAACCTCCAGAAAATTTATTAATTCCTTCAAATTTAAATAATTGGAATAAGGATAATATAAATGATTAATTTTTTAAAGTATTTGCAAATTAAAGAATGGCAAACTTTATCAGGACCAGTATTAATTTTAATAATTTTATCTATGATGGTTTTACCCTTTCCGCCTGTTTTATTAGATATATTTTTTACTTTTAATATTGTATTATCAATTATTATATTATTAGTAGCTATGTTAACAAAAAAGACATTAGATTTTATAGCTTTTCCTACTATTTTGTTATTTTCTACTTTATTACGTTTAGCTTTAAATATTGCTTCTACTAGAGTTATTTTATTATATGGTCATACTGGAGTAAATTCAGCTGGAAATGTAATTAAATCATTTGGTCATTTTTTAGTTGGAGGAAATTATGCTATAGGTATAGTTATTTTTATTATATTGGTGATTATTAATTTTATGGTAATTACTAAGGGTGCTAATCGAATAGCAGAAGTAGGTGCCAGATTTACTTTAGATGGTATGCCTGGAAAACAAATGGCAATCGATGCTGATTTAAATGCAGGATTAATTGGAGAAAAAATAGCAAAAGAAAGACGATTAGAAATATCTAGAGAAGCAGATTTTTATGGATCTATGGATGGAGCAAGTAAATTTGTTAGAGGAGACGCTATATCTGGTATTTTGATAATGATTGTTAATATTTTAGGTGGTTTAATTATTGGTATTGCTCAACACAATATGAGTTTTATAAAAGCAATAGAAGTATATACAATTTTAACTATTGGAGATGGATTAGTAGCTCAAATTCCAGCTTTAGTAATTTCTATGGCTGCAGGGGTAATAGTAACTCGTGTTTCTACAGAGGAAAATTTAGGTGAACAAATTATTCGTCAGTTATTTTATAACCCTCAAGTTATTTTATTAAGTGGAATTGTTTTAGGAATATTAGGTTTAGTACCAGGTATGCCAAGTATGGTTTTTTTATCATTTACTATTATATTATTTTTATTATCAGGATGGTTATTTAGAAACAATACAGGCGTAAAATTATTTTTTTTAGGTAATAAAAAAAATAATTTTAAAGATGTAAATAAGGAAATAGAAGTATCTTGGAATGATATTAAGTTAGAAGATATGATAAGAATAGAAATAGGTCATGGATTAATTTCTATTGTTGATAATCAAAAAGATAATCAATTATTACATTTACTTCGTAGTATTAGAAAAAAATATGCTATAGAAATAGGTTTTTTACCACCATTAATAAATATTAGAAATAACAGTAGTTTATCTTTGAATGCTTATAGAATTTTAATAAAAGGAGTAGAAGTAGCTAATTATACAGTTTATTTGGAACATCTTATAGCTATAAACATGAGTAATATTTCTAAAACACTTAAAGGTATTAAAGTTTTTGAACCAATATTTAATTTTCCTGCATATTGGATTACTTTAGATTTAAAAAATGAAGCAAAAAACAAAGGATTTACTGTTATAGATTCTAGTACAGTAATAGCAACACATGTAAATAAAATAATGAACGAACATATGAGTGAATTATTTGGTAGACAGGAAGCACAAGATCTATTGCGTTATGTATCAAATATAATGCCGTTTTTAACTGAAGATTTAGTTCCTAATATAATTAGTTTAACTACATTTCATAAAGTATTGCAAAATTTATTATTAGAACATGTTAGTATTAAAGATATGAGAACTATTATAGAGACTTTAATAGAATTTTCTGATTTAAAGAAAGATAATGTCGATACTTTAACAAATATGGTACGTATATCTTTGAGTAAATCAATAATGCAAAATTTATTTAAAAAAGATAAAATGTATGTTATTGGACTTGATACTCAATTAGAAAACTTATTATTACAAGCATTACAAAATAATCAAAATAGTATTGAACCGAGTTTGTTTAGTGAGTTGATAAAAGATTTGGATGTAGCAATAAATAATCAAAAATCTATGGGTGTACTACCAGTTTTACTAGTTCATCATGCTTTACGTGTATTTTTGTTCAGATTATTACATGAAATTTTTTCTGAATTACATGTAATTTCTAATTTAGAAGTTTCTGATTCCAAAGAGATACGTATAAGTAGTATAATTGGACAAAAAAAATAGTATAATTCTATTTTTATTATTTTTTATTGATTTTATATTTATATTTAATATTTAAAATAAAAAATAAATTATTTATTTAAAATATTAAATGTAGTTCATGGTATAAATACCTAACAAATTTAATCCTTTTTTAATAGTTTTAGCTGTTAAAAAAGATAGTTTTAATCGACTATGAGAGATGGCTGTTTTTTTCGCAAATAGAATAGAACAATTTTCATAAAATTTAGAAAATGTTCCAGATAATTGATATAGATAATTACATATAACGTGAGGTGTACCTTGATTTGCTGCGTATAATATTTTTTCTTCAAATTGTAATAAATGTAATGCTAATTCAATTTCATATGGTTCTATGAGTTGTATTTTTGATGTGATTTTTGTCACGTCAATATTCGATTTTTTCATTATTGATATAATTCTAGTATAAGCATATTGAATATATAATGCTGTATTACCTTCAAAAGATAACATTTCATCCCAGTTGAAAATATAGTCTGTAGTTCTATTTTTACGAAGATCAGCATATTTTATAGCTCCAATACCGATAATTGTTGATAATTTTTCTGTATCTTTTGCAGACAAATGGGGATTTTTTTTAAGTAGTATGTTTTTGGCTTTATCGATTCCTTCATTTAGTAAAATATTTAATTTAACGGTATTTCCTGAGCGAGTTTTAAATGGATGTCTATTTTTAGATAAAATCATTCCAAACATATGATGTTCAAGTAATACATGTTTAGATACATATCCAGCTTTTCTAGCTATTTCCCATATTTGTAATAAATATTGATGTTGTCTGGAATCAGTATAATAAATTATTTTATCAGCTTTCAATATTTCACATCTATATTTTATACAAGCAATATCTATTATTGCATATACATAACCGCCATCTTTCTTTTTTATTATTACCCCCATAGGATGGCCTTGTCTATTTTTAATTTTATCTAGTAATACAACTAAGGCACCTTGATTGTATACTGCAATTCCTTTATTTTTGAGATCTTCTGTAATTTTTGGTAGCATAGTATTATATGCGCTTTCACCCATAATATGTTTATCTTGTAATGTAATATGTAGTTTTTTATATATTGTTTTATTATAGTTTATAGTTGCTTGGGTCATTTTTTTCCATAAATATTGACAATATAAATCACCAGATTGTAATTTGACAACATACTGTCTAGATAATTTTGCGAAATTCTGGTCTTCGTCATATTTTTTTTTAGCTTTTTGATATAATTTTTCAATATTTTTTAAGGATATATTTTTTATAAAATCGAAATTTTTATTAACTTTTAAATATGCAAGTAACATACCGAATTGAGTTCCCCAATCGCCAATATGGTTAACGCGAATTACATTATGACCAATAAATTCTAATATTCGAACAGTAGCATCACCTATAATAGTAGAACGTAAATGACCTATATGCATTTCTTTTGCTATATTTGGTGAAGAATAATCTACTATAATAGTTTCAGGTGATATAGGAGCAATACCTAATGTATGTGAATGTATATTTATATCTAAAATTTTAGACAACCATTGTCTATTGAGTATAATATTAATGAATCCAGGCTTTGATACTGAAATATTTTCATATATATTATTTTTTTTTATTAATTTAATTATATTTTTTGCAAAATTGTAAGGATCTGTTTTTAATTGTTTAGCGATTTTCATGATGGCATTAGATTGATAATCTCCTATATGCATTTTAGAAGTTTTAAATATTTCAAGATTATAGTTTTCTGATACACCAAAATTTATTAAAGCTTTTTTTATATCTGTTGAAATGATTTTTTGTATATTCATATTTAGAGCCTAATTTATTTTATTTTTTACTGTTAATAGCTATTTTTTTAGGATAGAATATTATATCTACATTAGATATGATATATTTAATATTATAAAATATTTTACTAATTTTATAAAGATATAATGTTTTATGATGAACTGATTTTTATTATTTTTATTAAATGATGATAAAATATTATTTTATTTATTTTAAATACATAAAAAGATTGACAAAGTATTAAAAAAGCTTTAATATCAAATAAAGTTTAACAATCATGCTCTTTAAAAAAATATTAGATAATTAGTGTGGGCACATCAAAATAAGTCAAGTTTTTAACACTTATTTGGTCTTAAATTTTATTTAAGTAAAAGTTTTTCAATTGAAGAGTTTGATCATGGCTCAGATTGAACGCTGGCGGCAAGCCTAACACATGCAAGTCGAGCGGCAACGAGAAAAAGTTAATCGCTTTTTTGGCGGCGAGCGGCAAACGGGTGAGTAATGTCTGGGGATCTACCCGATAGAGGGGGATAACCATTGGAAACGGTGGCTAATACCGCATAATGTTTGTAAAAACCAAAATGGGGGACTTGTTAATTTAAAAGCCTCATGCTTTCGGATGAACCCAGATGAGATTAGCTTGATGGTAAGGTAAAAGCTTACCATGGCTACGATCTCTAGCTGGTCTGAGAGGATAACCAGCCACACTGGAACTGAGACACGGTCCAGACTCCTACGGGAGGCAGCAGTGGGGAATATTGCACAATGGGCGAAAGCCTGATGCAGCTATGCCGCGTGTATGAAGAAGGCCTTAGGGTTGTAAAGTACTTTCAGCGGGGAGGAAAAAGAATTAATTAATACTTATTTCTTCTGACGTTACCCGCATAAGAAGCACCGGCTAACTCCGTGCCAGCAGCCGCGGTAATACGGAGGGTGCTAGCGTTAATCAGAATTACTGGGCGTAAAGAGCGCGTAGGTGGTTTTTTAAGTCAGATGTGAAAGCCCTGGGCTCAACCTAGGAACGGCATTTGAAACTGAAAAGACTAGAGTATCGTAGAGGGAGGTAGAATTCTAGGTGTAGCGGTGAAATGCGTAGATATCTGGAGGAATACCTGTGGCGAAAGCGGCCTCCTAAACGAATACTGACACTGAGGTGCGAAAGCGTGGGGAGCAAACAGGATTAGATACCCTGGTAGTCCATGCTGTAAACGATGTCAACTTGGAGGTTGTTTCCTTGAGAAGTGACTTCCGAAGCTAACGCATTAAGTTGACCGCCTGGGGAGTACGGTCGCAAGGCTAAAACTCAAATGAATTGACGGGGGCCCGCACAAGCGGTGGAGCATGTGGTTTAATTCGATGCAACGCGAAAAACCTTACCTGGTCTTGACATCCACAGAATTCCACAGAGATGAGGAAGTGCCTTAGGGAGCTGTGAGACAGGTGCTGCATGGCTGTCGTCAGCTCGTGTTGTGAAATGTTGGGTTAAGTCCCGCAACGAGCGCAACCCTTATCCCCTGTTGCCATCGGTTAGGCCGGGAACTCAGAGGAGACTGCCGGTTATAAACCGGAGGAAGGTGGGGACGACGTCAAGTCATCATGGCCCTTACGACCAGGGCTACACACGTGCTACAATGGTGTATACAAAGAGAAGCAACTCTGCAAAGATAAGCAAACCTCATAAAGTACATCGTAGTCCGGACTGGAGTCTGCAACTCGACTCCATGAAGTAGGAATCGCTAGTAATCGTAGATCAGAATGCTACGGTGAATACGTTCCCGGGCCTTGTACACACCGCCCGTCACACCATGGGAGTGTATTGCAAAAGAAGCAGGTAGCTTAACCTATTTTATAGGATGGCGCTTACCACTTTGTGATTCATGACTGGGGTGAAGTCGTAACAAGGTAACCGTAGGGGAACCTGCGGTTGGATCACCTCCTTAAAAAAATACTTATGAGATGTGCTCACATTAATTATCTAATAGAAAATAAAAGGCTTGTAGCTCAGCTGGTTAGAGCGCACCCCTGATAAGGGTGAGGTCGGTGGTTCAAGTCCACTCAGGCCTACCAATATCAAATTTTTATGATTTTCATACAAAAAGAAGGGGCTATAGCTCAGCTGGTAGAGCGCCTGCTTTGCACGCAGGAGGCCAGCGGTTCGAATCCGCTTAGCTCCAACAAAATCTATCCTTCATTCGTCTTAATTGATAAAAAAAATTTATTTCATTTATTTTAGTTAAATCATTATTTTTAAATAATAATTTTTTTTGTAAATTAACTTCTGTAGTTCTTAAAAATAAATTATGTTTTTTTTCGTCTTGTAGCTTACTTGGTAGAGTTGATTTACTTTTTTTAATTAATTTTTTAATTTTTTTTTCATAAAAAAGAATTGTTGAATCTTTTGGGAAAACTGATTTAGAAAACATTAAATTATTTACAGTATTATCATGTCCACAACATATTAAAGTATCGTTAGGAAATTTAGAAATTTTTTTTAATGAATTTAACATTAAATTATAATCTTTTGTAAAAACACGACCGCATCCACCAGAAAATAATGTATCACCACAAAATAAATATGGTGATAAATAATAAGAGATACAATTTTCAGTATGTCCTGGTGTCATAATAACAAGAAATTTATATTGCATAATGTAAATATATTGATCTTTTTGTTCAATATTAATAATGTACGTTTTATTATTCTTTATTTTAGGACCGTATACTTTTATATTGGGATAATTATTTAATATAGATTCTACTCCTGCAGTATGATCTTTATGATAATGGGTTAATAGAATATATTTTGGTTTGTAATTTTTAATTTTAATTGTTTTAATTACTGATGCAGAATCTCCTGGATCAATAATTATAATAAAACCTTTCTCATTACTTAAAATCCATATATAATTGTCATTAATTGCATTAATATAACTTAAATTTAAATACATATAATTAGAATCCTTGATTAATTAACAAATGAAGTTTTTTGAATATTAAATTAATAGTTATAATATATATCCATAATCTTTAGAATGCGGATGATATGCTGATATTCGTGCCAATTTATCACATATTGTATTTTCTTTATGATTTGAATGACTTTTAATCCACTTCCAGTAGACATAATGTTTTTTTAGAATATTATCTAATCTAATCCATAAGTCTATGTTTTTTACAGGTTTTCCTTTTTTATTTTTCCAACTATACTTTTTCCATTCATGAATCCATATTAAAATTCCTTTTTGAACATATTGGCTATCAGTAGTAATATAAACTATGCAAGATTTTTTTAATAATTCTAGAGCAATAATAATACCCATTAATTCCATTCTATTATTCGTGGTAAAATAAAATCCGGCATTTAATATTTTTTTGTGTCGTTTGTAACATAACATAATACTGTATCCACCTGGTCCAGGATTACCTAAACAGGAACCATCTGTGAAGATATTAACTAATTTTAACATGATAGTATATTACCTTTTTCAAATAAAATTATTATTATAGTATAAAATAATATGAAACTAAATGTAATAAGACAAATTGTATTAGATACTGAAACAACAGGTATTAACAATAATGGAATATTTTATAAAAATCACCGTATTATTGAAATTGGTGCAGTTGAAATTATTAATCGACATATTACAGGTAACAATTTTCATACATATATTCAACCAGATAGATCTATTGATGATCAAGCTTTTGCAATTCATGGTATTTCGCAGGATTTTTTAAAAAATAAACCAAGATTTAGTGATATATCAGAAAAATTCATATCTTATTTAAATAATTCTGAATTAATTATACATAATGCACATTTTGATATAAGCTTTATAACATATGAATTTAATTTGTTAAACATTAATGTAAAAAATATTGTTTCTCTTTACAAAGTAATTGATACTTTAGAATTAGCTAGAAAATTATTTCCAGGTAAAAAAAACACTTTAGATGCTTTATCTATCAGATATAATATAAATAAAAATAATAGACCTGTTCATAGTGCGTTATTAGATGCTAAATTATTAGCTAAAATATATTTTTATATGACTAGTTTTCAGGAATCTATTAATTTTGAAAGTTATGATGAACAAAAAAATAGTAATATGTCTATTGTAAAAAATAATAAATTTCAGAAAAATTCATTATATATACGTTTAGCAACAGTAGATGAGGTTAAATGTCATGAAAAATATTTACAATATATGACTTTAAACAATAATAAATGTTTATGGAAAAAATATGAAATGTAGTATTTTTTTTATTTGACAGTTTCATTATTTTAATATAAAATTATTCTTTATATTTATCTTGGTGCGGTAGTTCAGTTGGTTAGAATACCGGCCTGTCACGCCGGGGGTCACGGGTTCGAATCCCGTCCGCACCGTATTTTAAAAACAAAATGTTATTATAAAACATATTTTTTTATTATATTAAATATTTTTTTTTGATATAAAATATTTAATATATGAAATATCAGTGTTAATCCTTCATTAATTAATTATTAATATTCTTTTTTTTAAAATCTTAAAATATAACTAAAAATATTGGATATCAATTCAATATATGTAATATTTTTTATATAATTATGATATCAGATAGAATTCGATAAAATAAATATATAAATTTTCAATTTTAAATGTATAAAAAATAATAAATTATTATATATAATAAAATATTATATTTTTATTATTAATATAATGTGTATTAATGATATAGATTAAATTGAGATGTAATTACATATAGTAAATAGAATTAATTTTCATTTATTAGTGATGCTAGAATTATATTTTTTAAATTATAGATAGATTATCTTTATTTTTATTATTGAATTTACAGCACCTTATAGTTGCGAGATTTTCTTATATGAGCAAGAAATACATTGTTACTTGGGATATGCTTCAAATTCATGCCAGAAAATTAGCGAAAAAATTACTTTCAGTAAAAAAATGGAAAGGAATTATTGCTGTTAGTAGAGGTGGTTTAATTCCATCCGCTCTTTTAGCAAGAGAACTTAGCATACGTTTTGTAGATACTATATGTATCTCTAGTTACGATTATGATAATTTACGTGATATGAAAATAATTAAACAAGCTGCAGGTAATGGAAAAGATATTATTGTTGTGGATGATTTAGTAGATACAGGTGGAACTGCTAAGATAATTCGTGAAATATATCCAAAAGCATATTTTGTAACTATTTTTGCTAAACCTATAGGGCGTTCATTTGTTAATGATTACATAATAGATATCCCTCAGAATATATGGATAGAACAACCGTGGGACATGAGTATATCTTATATAAAACCTTTAATTAAAGACATATAAATGTATAATATTTTTTATTATAGTCATGTACTTACTATTTTTTATGAATTAATTTTTATTAATTATTTTTTCATATTTCGTAATATAATAAAATTTCCTAAATAAATTATGTATTTTTTTAAAAAAAAATAGTTGGAATACTGTATTAATAGTGACGTAATTTAGTATTATGGTATTAATATATTAATTTATAATTATTATTTTTATAATGTAATATTTATTGATAAATTAAATAAATCTTATAATAAAATAATTATATGTAATTATTTTAAATTGATTAATATATGTTTTAATCATAAAATAATAAATATATAATATGTCATAAATATTAATAATTTGGAATAATATAGAATGAATAACGATATATATAATTTAGATGAAAAAAAAAAAAATGATTGTCTAGAAAATTCTCAAGTGCTTAAAAAAATAAATGATAATGATCTTATAGAACTAAAAAAACAAGTGATATCATTAAAAAATAATTTGTTACATGAGACTATGAATATAGAAGAAGAAATTAAAAAAGTAAAAATAAGAGCAGAGAAAGATATTGAAAATATTTATAAATTTTCTTTAGAAAAATTTATAAATGAAATATTATCTATTATAGATAATTTTGAAAGAGCTTTACAGTTGTCTAATCATTTCAATGATGATAATTATTTAGAAATTAATTCTAAATTAAAACAAATAATAGAATTTTCTTTGAATGTTTTAAAAAATTTTGGAGTAACAGTAATTAATAAAATTGATGTGGTATTCAACCCTGATATTCATCAAGCAATGTCTATCCATTTTTCAGAGTCAATAAAAGAAAATAAAATAATTTCAATTTTTCAAAATGGTTATTTATTAAATGATAGATTATTACGTCCAGCTATAGTATCTGTATCAAAAAATAAAAAAGAAACTATATAGTAATTAAAATTGCAGAGATATTAGTACATTAGTTTCTAACTACTCTGCAAGATATATTTTTTATAGTATGAAAAAATAGTTTATTATAATAAAAAATATAATTAATAGTAAACAACTTTATTTTTTAAAAATATTTTTATAACAAGCGAAATAATTAATATTAAAGTATATAATATATGGTAAAAATTATATTTTTTAAATAAATTATATATTATTTAGATAATAATTATTTATTTAGTTTTTACGTTAGAGTGTTTAATTAATATGACAAAAAAATGTATCAGTCATAACAAATTAATAATAGTTAAAAATAAAAAATGTTATTATAATTATAAGATTATAGATGAATTTGAATCCGGTTTAATTTTATTAGGTTGGGAAATAAAATCAATTAGAGCAAAAAAAGTAAGTATTAATAATAGTTATGTTTTATTTCACGATAATGAAGCTTATTTATTTGGGTCTAATTTTCAACCTGTTTTTACTATTACAAAACATATCAATTGTGAACCTATAAGAAATAGAAAGTTATTGTTACATAGAAAAGAAATAGATTTTATGATTGGTAAAATGAATAAAGAAAGATATAGTATAATTGCATTGTCTTTATATTGGAAAAAAAATTTATGTAAATTAAAAATAGGTATGGGTATAGGTAAAAGTAAATTTGATAAACGAATGTATGAAAAGAATAACGCTTGGAAATTAGAAAAAAATAGAATTTTAAAAAATAAAAAAAATAGTTAATATTATATAATACATATTAAATAGTATATTTTATTTTTTATATAATATTTTTTATATTTAAAATATTAAGTAGTATATAGTGATATTATTTTTATGTACATTAATCATAAATATTGGATGCGATGTGCTTTAAAATTAGCTTATTGTGCTCAAAAAAACGGAGAAGTTCCAGTTGGAGCAATTTTAATATTTAATAATAAAGTTATAGGAGAAGGTTATAATTCCTCTATTTCTAAAAATGATCCTACAGCTCATGCAGAAATTATAGCATTACGTGCTGGAGGTAGAAAATTAAAAAATTATAGATTAATGAATACTACATTATATGTTACTAAAGAACCTTGTATAATGTGTATTGGTGCAATTTTGAATAGTCGTATATATCAATTAGTATTGGGATCTCAAGTAAATAATAAATATAGTATATTGAATATATTAAAAAAACAAAATATTACTAATCATAAGTTATATATTAAACAAAAAATATTAGAAAAAGAATGTAATAATATATTATATCATTTTTTTAAAGATAAAAGAAAAACATAAATATAAATCATTTATATTTTTCTTTTAATTTTTAAATTAATTTTCAAAAATTACGATAGAACATGCATATTTTTTTTCATCTGTTAAGTTAATATGGGTATATTTTATACCTATATGTTGTGCTAATATTTGTGCGTTTTTTAGTAATTTTAATTTAGATTTTCCATGTTGATCATGATAAATTTCAAAATTATGAAATTCAATTCCATATTTCATTCCTGTTCCAAACGCTTTTGAAGCAGCTTCTTTAGCTGAAAAATGTTTAGCTAAGAAATTAATTTTATTTTTTTTTGTAAGATATTCATACCATTCATTGTCTGATAAAATACGTTTAGCAAAATCACTTCCTGAATATTTAATTATTTTTTTTATACGACAAATATTAACGATATCTATTCCAATTCCAACAATAGCCATTTTAAAAGATGTTCCTTGTTTTCAAGATTTAGAATACATTCTCATGATATATTATAAATAATTAATCATGTAAATCAATTTTTACCCATAAAAACAAACATATTTTTTTTTGTAATTTATTAGAAATTTCTTTTCTAGCCAATATATTAAATAATTTTATTTTTTTTCCTTTATTTCCAATAATAATTTTTTTATGATTTACGTTTTTTACTAAAATAATAGCATGAATTTTAATGTTTTTTTTAGTGTAATAATAAGACTCTATTTTAACTTTAATAGAATAAGGTAATTCCTGGTTAAAACAATAGATGATTTTTTCACGAATAATTTCAGATATTATGAAATATTTAGAACAATTTGTAATTTGTTTTTTAGGAAATTGATGTACAGAAATAGGCAAATGATTTTTAACGATATTAGATAATATTTCTATATTTTCTCCAGTTTTAGCTGAAACAAAAATTATTTCATTAGATAATATTTTACTTTTTAAAAAGTTAATATGAGGTAACAATTGATTTTTATTTTTTATTAAATCTATTTTATTTATTACTATTATTGTAGGAATGTTGTTTTTTTTTATTTTTTTTGCTATCAATTCATCGTTATTATTCCATTTTATGTTTTCCGTAACAAATATAATTATATTAGATGAATATATTGTTCTATCTATTTTTTTTTCTATTATTGATTTAGTATCTTTTTTTATTTGATATAGACCAGGAGTATCAATATAGATTGCTTGATAATTATTATCTGTTTTAATACCTATCATATTTTCTTGAGTAGTATGAAGTTTAGGAGAAATAATAGATATTTTCTCTCCTATTAATTTGTTTAATATACTAGATTTTCCAGCATTAGACTTACCTATTATAGCAATTGTTCCAGAATACTGTGTATTATTTTTCACTCTATCCCCAATTTTATTAATGCATTTTGAGCAGCATTTTGTTCTGCTTTTCGACGACTAGCTCCTATTCCAATGGAATATTCTATAATTCCACTAATTGCACAATGAATTGTAAATTCTTGATTATGTGCTTCTCCATAAACTTGTTCAATTAAATAAGTAGGTAATGGTAAACGTTTTGCTTGTAAGTATTCTTGTAATCTTGTTTTTGGATCTTTTTGAGTATCTCCAGGGCTTATTTTTTTTAATCTTTTTGCATACCATGTTAAAATTAATTTTTCTACTGTATTTATATCACTATCTAAAAAAATACTACCAATTAAAGCTTCTACTGTATTTGCTAAAATAGATTCTCGACGGAATCCTCCACTTTTTAATTCTCCTTGTCCTAATTGTAAATAATTTCCTAAATCAAATTCACTAGCTATTTCAGCTAAAGTATTACCTCTAACTAAAGTAGCTCGCATTCTACTCATGTCTCCTTCATCTACGTAAGGAAAATAATGATATAAAGCATTTGCAATTACAAAACTTAAAATAGAATCTCCTAAAAATTCTAGACGTTCATTATGTTTACTATTAGCACTTCGATGAGTTAAAGCTTGAGTTAAAAGTTCTTTTCTAATAAAAGTGTAACCAAGTGTTTCTTGTAACTGATTTATTAGGATGCAATTCATATTATTATATATTTTAATATTTTTTATTTAATTTTTGAAATAGTAATTTATAGTTATAAAAATTAATGTTCATTTTTTTAGGTACACCTAATTTATATGCGTAAAAATTTAGTTTAATAGAAATTGTTTAATTTAGAGTTCCAATTCTATTTAAGCGAATTCCAGAAATCCATTTATGATCATTTTTTTCAATACTCATCCATATATATGTTGCTTTTCCTATTAAATTTTTAATTGGTACGAATCCCCAATAGCGACTATCTAAACTATTATCTCTATTATCTCCTATCATAAAATATTGATTTTTAGGAACTATCCAGTGTCCTATTTTTTTTCCTGTTTGTTTAAAATATTCATTTTCTTGGTCATACAACTTTGAATGTAAAATTATTTTAAATATTTTTTTTTCTATTTTTTCTTGAAAAACGTTGTATAAAAGATGGTTCATATATTGTTGGATATTTTGTTCTGTATTATTATCTAACTTAAACTGTGAACGAGTGATAGAGACTGGTTCTTGATAATGTATTTTATCAATATATGTTGGATAAATTATGAAATTTTTATTAATGGTATCATAAATAATTTTATCTCCTGGTATACCGATGATACGTTTAATGTATTTTATTTTTTCATTCTTTGGGTGTCTAAAAACTACTATATCGCCTCTTTTTGGATGATTGAAATTTATTAAAGTAGTATGCTTAATAGGATCTTTAATTCCATAGGAAAATTTTTCTACTAAAATAAAGTCTCCTGGTAATATTGTAGGCATCATAGATCCAGAAGGTACTTGAAATGGTTCATACAGAAATGAACGAATTATAAATATAATAAATAATATTGGAAAAAATGAAGCTATATATAAAATAAATTTTCTTTTTCTTTTACAAAATATAGTAGAGTTTATATGATTACATTTTTTTTTACTGATGATCCAAAAACATAATGTTATTAAAGTAATTATCACGAATATATTTGTCATTAAGTCAGACATATGATTTCCTTATTGTTTTTTTTGATCAATATTAAGTATTGCGAGAAATACATTTTTTGGAATATTTATATTTCCTATTTGTTTCATTCTTTTTTTTCCTATTTTTTGTTTTTCTAATAATTTTTTCTTCCGACTTATATCTCCTCCATAACATTTTGCTAAAACATTTTTACGTAATTGTTTAATTGTTTCTCGAGCTACAATTTTGCTTCCAATAGAAGCTTGAATTGGAATGTCAAATTGATGTCTAGGAATTAATTCTTTTATTTTTTTAACAATTTCACGTGCTTGAAATTGAGAATTATTTTTATGTATAATGGTTGATAAAGCATCAACTTTTTTTGTATTAACTAATATATCTATACATACTAAATCAGATTTTTGAAACATTTTAAATTTATATTCTAAAGAAGCGTAACCACTAGAAATAGATTTTAATTGATCAAAAAAATTAAGAACAATTTCCGCTATAGGAATATCATAAGTTAGTATAATTTGATGTGTATGATAGATTAATTTTTTTTGTTTACCACGTTTTTCTGTGCATAATTTAATTACATGACCCAAATATTTTTCAGGTAATAGAATATTACATTCTGCTATAGGTTCTCTAATTTCTTTAATGTTTTTTAACGTAGATAATTTATATGGAGCATCTATATATATAACAGAATTATCAATATTAATAATTTCATATATAACTGAAGGCATAGTAGAAATTAATTCTAAATTATATTCTCTTTCTAATCTAGCCTGAATTATCTCCATATGTAATAATCCCAAAAAACCACATCGAAAACCAAACCCAAAAGCAGAAGAGTTTTCTAATTCATAAAACAATGAAGAGTCATTTAAACTGAGTTTACCTAAGGCATCTTTAAATATTTCATATTGTTCTGCACAAATTGGAAATAAACTTGCATAAATTTGTGGTTTAATTTTCTTAAAACTAGTTAATTTATATTTAGCAGGATTAATGCATGACGTTAAAGTAGTTCCCACAGGTATATCTGTTATTTTTTTAACTCCATATATTACCCATCCTACTTCTCCACATGTTAAAAAAGATTTATCTTTTCTTTTAGGTGTAAAAATTCCTAAATTTTCAACTTGATATATTTTATTTGAATTTATTACTTTTATTTTATCGTTTTTTTTAAGACATCCATTCTTAATACATACTAATGATACTATACCTTTATAAGTATCAAACCATGAATCAATAATCAATGCTTGTAAAGATTTATTTGAATTTCCTGATGGATGTGGAATTTCATGTATTATTTTTTCTAATAATTCAACGATACCTTGACCTGTTTTAGCAGAACATTGAACAGCATTGGTAATAGAAATACCAATAATATCTTTTATTTCTTTTAGTGTACGTTCAGGACGTGCAGTAGGTAAATCTATTTTGTTTAGTACAGGGATAATTTTTAAGTTCATTTCTAATGCTGTACGACAAGTTGCTACTGTTTGTGCTTCGACTCCTTGTGTTGTATCAACGACTAAAAGAGCTCCTTCACATGCTGATAAAGATCGTAATACTTCAGAAGAAAAATTAACATGTCCTGGAGTATCTATAAAATTTAATTGAAATTTTTCTTGTTTTTTACTTTGATAATTAATAGTTACGCTTTGAGCTTTTATTGTAATACCTCTTTCTTTTTCAAGATCCATAGTATCTAAAACTTGTTCATGCATTTCTCTTGTTGATAAACCATGACATATTTGAATAAATCGATCAGATAGAGTTGATTTTCCATGGTCAATATGTGCAATAATAGAAAAATTTCTTATTTTTGTTATCATTTGATTATCATTATTATGTTAAAAATTAAATTTTATTTTTTATATTTATTAATCGAGTACAATAATTGAATATATAAATAGATAAAATTTTTTTGATATAAAACAATATTATATATATATATTATACTAATATATTATTTAATATAAAATGTCATTTTTAATCAAAAAAATATTTTTTTAATAACATATATTTTATTGTAGAATACATTTCTTAATAAAAAAATAAAAATTATTTTTTAAGAATTTACATAGTGTATACCTAAGATAAATATTTTATTAAAGGTACTAACTAACAGATTAATTAATATTTACATATTGATAATATGTTATCATATCAATATTTTATAAATAGAATATGTCAAAATATGTATAAAAAACATCGGAAAAAAGTTATTGTTGCTATGTCAGGAGGAGTTGATTCTTCTGTATCTGCGTGGTTATTACTAAAAAAAAATTATCATGTAGAAGGTTGTTTTATGAAAAATTGGGAAGAAGAAGACAATAATAATTATTGTTCAGCATATAAAGATTTATCAGATGCAAAAAAAGTATGTGATCAGCTAGGCATTTACTTACATAAAATAAATTTTTCTTCCGAATACTGGGAATATGTTTTTAAAAACTTTATATCAGAGTATAAAAATGGAAATACACCTAATCCTGATATTTTATGTAATAAAGAAATAAAATTTAAAACATTTTTAAATTTTGCATTGGAAGAATTAGGAGCTAATTTTATTGCTACAGGTCATTATGTTCGAAAAAAAGTAATTTGTAATCAAATTCGTCTTTTACGAGGAATTGATGAAAATAAAGATCAGAGTTATTTTTTATATACTTTAAATGCAGAACAAATAAAAAAAACTTTGTTTCCAATAGGTATGTTAAAAAAATCACAAGTACGTTATATTGCAAAAAAAATAGATATTGTAGTAGCTCATAAAAAAGATTCAACAGGAATATGTTTTATTGAACCAAAAAAATTTAGTAATTTTTTAAATCGTTATTTGTCAGGAAAAAAAGGTAATATAGTAAATACATTAGGTCAAATTATTGGAACACATACAGGAGTAATTTACTATACATTAGGACAAAGAAAAGGTTTAGGTATAGGTGGTATACGTGATTCAAAAAATAATAGCCCATGGTACGTTGTTGATAAAAATATTATTACTAATACTTTAACAGTAGCTCAAGGTAATAAAAATATTTATTTAATGTCATTAGGATGTATAGTTACTAAATTAAGTTGGGTTAATAATAAAATTTTAAAAAAATCATTGATTTGTACAGTAAAAACTAGATATCGACAAGAAGATATACCCTGTTGTTTAGTACCTATCAATTCAGATTGTATAAAAGTTATTTTCAAAAAATCAGTGTTTTCAGTCACTCCAGGCCAATCAGCAGTTTTTTACTTACTAGAAGTATGTATTGGAGGTGGAATAATTAATAAAAGAATACCTGTTTATAATGAAAATAATTAATAAATTTATTTAAAAAAATAACATGACGTTAATATATTATATATAATTAAATATCATAAAAATATTATAAGAAAATAAAATGTATTCTGTTAAATTAATATTTTTAATTTTAGTATAAAATATATAATGAATATTTCTGCATAAATATATTTTATTAATATAAAGAATAGTTTCATTAATGTACAATATAATAAATAAAATTAATTTTAAAGAGACCTATATATCAAATTAATATATTTCTTATAAAAATAAATAAAAAAATAAGAGAATTAATATTACAATATATATTAAACAAACAATATATAATAAAACTATTAATTATAAGTATATTTTAAGAAAATAATAATGAGCTAATATATGAAATTATCAAATTTAACAGCAATTTCTCCCGTTGATGGACGTTACGAAAAAATTACTATTCCTTTACGAAATATATTTAGTGAATATGCTTTATTAAAATTTCGAATTAAAATTGAAATTCATTGGATTAAAAAATTATCTGATATTTTATTAATACCAGAAATACCTAAATTTAGTCAAAAAACTATAATTTTTTTAGATAATATTGTCAATAATTTTAATGAAAATGATGCAAAATATATCAAATTATTAGAAAAAAATATCAATCATGACGTAAAATCTATAGAATATTTTTTAAAAGAAAAATTTTCTCAAATTTTAGAATTGAAGGAAATATCGCAATATATTCATTTTGCTTGCACATCAGAAGATATTAATAATCTATCTTATGCTTTGATGTTAAAAACTGCCAGAAAAGAAATAATCGTACCTATATGGAATTCTATTATTAAAAATATTAATAATATGGCTTTAAAATATAAAGAAATTCCTATGTTATCTAGAACACATGGACAACCAGCTACTCCATCTACTGTAGGTAAGGAATTTTTAAATTTTTCTTATAGAATGCAACGTCAATTAAATCAATTTAATTATATAGAAATATTGGGAAAATTTAATGGAGCTACCGGAAACTATAATGCACATTTAGCTGCTTATCCTAACATTAATTGGCATAAAATTAGTCAAGAATTTGTATTATCATTAGATATCGGATGGAATCCGTATACTACTCAAATTGAGCCGCATGATTACATAGCTGAATTTTTTAATTGTATGTTACTATTTAATAATATTTTATTAGATTTTAATCAAGATATGTGGGGTTACATTTCTAAAGATTATTTTACACAAAAAATTATTTTTAATGAGATTGGATCTTCAACTATGCCTCATAAAGTTAATCCAATATACTTTGAAAATTCAGAAGGAAATTTAGGTTTAGCTAACGCTTTAATCAAACATATTACATCAAAACTATTAATTTCTCGTTGGCAAAGAGATTTAAGTGATTCTACTGTATTAAGAAATTTAGGAATTATTATATCGTATTCAATAATAGCATATGATTCTGTTTTATCAGGAATTAAAAGAATAGAAGTTAATGATAAAAAAATATTATATGATTTAAATATTCATTGGGAAGTTTTATCTGAAGCTATACAAACCGTAATGAAGAAATACAATATTAATAACGCATATGAACAATTAAAAAAATTTACATGTGGAAAAAAAATTAATTCTACTAATTTACATGTATTTATTAATAATCTTCCTATTCCTATTCAAGAAAAAAAAAGATTAATTAAGTTTACTCCTAGTAATTATATAGGAGATGCAGTACAATTAGTAATTAGTAATAATAAAGATATGTTAAATAAAAATTAATTATATATAATATCTCTATGTATAATATTTTATAGTATTTTACGATTTAATTATTCTATTGTTGTTACTAATTAATAAATTATTTCTATTTTATAGAATTTTATATATTTAAATAATATTTAAATAAGAAAATAGATATAATATGTTTAATATTGTATAATAATATTTAAATTTTTAAAATATATATATAATATTGTTCAATTGATAAAAAATTAAATTAAAATTAATTATTTCATATTTTTTATATTGTTTTAAACATATCGATCTAATTATAAAATATATGTTATTTGTTGTCATAGTAAGTTATATATATGATAAATGTTATTGATTAACTAAATACAATAATTTTTCAAAATATTTAAAATATTATCAATTTTAGTAAAAATTAATCTTAAAAAAATATTTACAAAATATATGTATAATCAAGGTATATTAAAAGGAAAAAGAATATTAATTACTGGTATATCAAGTAAATCATCTATAGCATTTGGGATTGCCAAGGCTATGTATCAACAGGGAGCAAATTTAGCTTTTAGTTGTAAAACTAATAAATTGAAAAATAAAATATCATTATTTTCAAGTGAATTAGGTTCAAGTATCGTCATACCTTGTGATGTTGATAAAGACCAGGATATTAAAGATTTATTTAAAAAATTGTCAAATATTTGGATAAATTTTGACGGATTTGTACATTCTATTGCATATGCTGAAAAATGTAATTTACATGGAGATTTTGTAGATACTATTAGTAAAGATATATTTCAAACAGCACATAATATTAGTTCTTATAGTTTTATTGCTATGGCTAAAGAATGTAAAAAAATGTTGAATAAAAATGCTTCGTTAGTGACATTAACTTATGAAGGATCTCAAAAAGTAATTCCATATTATAATATTATGGGATTAGCTAAAGCGTCTTTAGAAGCAAATGTACGTTATATGGCATACACATTGGGAGAAAATATGATTAGAGTAAATGCTATCTCTGCAGGACCTATAAGTACTACATCCTCATATAGCATAAAAGATTTTAAAAAAATATTTAATTTTTCCAAATTAATATCTCCTATGCGTAAATTAGTTACTTCTAAAGAAATAGGTAATACTGCCGCTTTTTTGTGTTCTGATTTATCTAAAGGTATTACAGGACAGGTAATTTATGTTGATGGTGGTGTGAATATTTCAAAAATTAATATTTCATAAATATTAATATATTATTAGTTGCGTAATGTACTTATAGTTTATGTAATTTTTTATATTTAGTATTGTAAAAAAATATTACTTTTTTATATTAATAATTCGTGACTTGTATTTATTTATTATTTAAAAATATAATTAATATAAAAATATTAATTTATTATATTAAGTATATAAATTTTATTATGACATTTAGGTGTAATTATTATGTTTCTAAATAATCCATTGCTGAAAAAGTTAAAAAAAAAATTACACAATACGTCACCAAAAGTAGAAGGAATTGTAAAATGTACTAAAAGAAATTTTGGTTTTTTAGATGTAGATTCAAAAACAAGTTATTTTATTACACCTAATGATATGAAACAAGTCATGAACGGTGACCGAATTAGTGCACAAATTAAATTAGATAAATCGAGAGAAATAGCAATACCGAAAAAATTAATTGTACCATTTTTAAATATATTTGTTGGGAAAATATATACAAAAAATAATCAATTATTTATCTCACCTTATTATCCTGTATTAAAAGAATTAATTCTATGTTATATCAATATAAATTGTACTCATGATTTTAAGTCAGGTGATTGGGTGACTGCTAAATTAGTACAGCATAAATTAAATGGTTATCCTTATTTTTATGCTAAAATTTTACAATTTATTATAGAAGGAAATAATTTATTAGCACCATGGCGTGTTACTTTGTTTCGTCATAATTTAGAATATAATGAACCTAACATATTATTTATTAGTAACAGTACTAATTGTGATTCTTTTCCTAGAAAAGATTTAACTCATTTAGATTTTATTACTATTGATAACATAAACACTAAAGATATAGATGATGCCCTATTTATAGAACAAAAATCTAAAGATTTTATAAATTTATTCGTTGCTATTGCAGATCCTACATATTATATTCCATATAACAGTGAAATAGATAAGTTAGCTTGTAGAAGAGGATTTACAAATTATTTACCAGGTTTCAATATTCCTATGTTACCTAGAATTTTATCTGAAGAGGTATGTTCTTTACAACCAAATATCGTAAAACCTTCTCTCGTATGTTTAATTGTAATGGACAAATATGGAAATATTTTAGATGAAAAAATTAATTTTTTTTTGGCGTGGATTAAATCAAAAGAAAAATTAATTTATGAAAATATATCTAATTGGTTAGAAAAAAAAGGATCATGGCAACCAAAAAACAAAAATATTGCTAATCAAATTTCATTATTACATAATTTTTTTAAAATACGAAAAATATGGCGTAAAAAATATTCTTTTGTGTCTAAAGAACGTTTAGAATATAAATTTAATATTTCTGAAAATGGTGAAATAGTTAATATTATACCTCAAATAAGAAATATAGGTCATAAAATAGTAGAAGAAGCTATGATTGTAGCTAATACATGTGCTGCAAAAATATTATCTAATAATCTTGGATTTGGTATATATAACACACATACTGGTTTTGAATATGCTAATGCTGAGAATGTTGTATCTTTGTTAATAAATTATGGAATTTATGTTTCTGCAAAAAAAATTGTAACGTTGGAAGGATTTTGTAATTTACATAGAATTTTAAATAAATTATCTAATAATTATTTAAATAGTAGAATTCGTCGTCTTCAGTCATTTGTAGAAATTAGTTTAAAACCAGCGCCCCATTTTGGTTTAGGCGTAGAATCTTACGCAACATGGACTTCTCCAATTAGAAAATATGGTGATATGATGAATCATCGTTTTTTAAAATCAATTATTCAAAATACACAAATAAGTAAACCAACTTCAATGCTGACTTCTAAAATTAGTGATTGCCGTCGTTTACATAGGATAGCTACAAGAGATGTCGAAGATTGGTTATATACCATATTTTTAAGTAATATTAAAAAAGATAATTCAATTATTTTTAATGCAGAAATATTTGACATTTCTCGTGGTGGAATGAGAGCATATTTAATTGAAAATGGAGCAAAAGTATTTATTCCTGCTTCATTTATACATATAAATAGAAATGAATTAATATGTGATCCAGAACAAGGTACAGTATATATTATGGGAAATATTGTTTATCGAATTTCTGATATTATTCAAGTAAAATTAGAAGAAATAATAATTGAATCACGTAATATTTTAGTTAGACCTATATTATAAATATACATTCATCTATTACTTTATCAATTTATTAAATATAAAAAAATTATTTATACTAAATTAATGTTATTATATTAACATTACATAATTTTAAATATATTAATATATATTAATCAATTCTGAATTTATTTTTTTATTTATATATAAAAGAATTATATTAAAATTAATTTGTTATAACAATAATCTATTTAATTATTTTTTTTATTTATATTAATAGTGATTATATTATTAAACATAGAATCTTAATGGTAAAATATTTTATCAATATTAATATTTTTCATTATATTTTTAATGAATACACTTGTTTACTTTAGGAACAAAATGTGAATATTGAGATGTCTGATTTTTCTACTTATATAAAATTTTTTATTAGTTTATGTGCTTTAGTTAATCCTATAGGTATGATTCCTATCTTTACAAGTATAACTAGTCATCAAAATAGAACAGAAAGAAATAATACTAACTTTATAGCTAATTTGTCAGTAGTAATTATTTTATGTACATCTTTATTTTTGGGTAATTATATTTTAGAATTGTTTGGTATTTCTATCAATTCTTTTAGAATAGCAGGTGGTATATTAATTATTATGATTGCGTTATCTATGTTAAACGGTAAATTAATGTCAGATATGAGACAAAAAAATCAAATTAAATCTTCTATTTCTAAAAATATAGCAGTAGTACCATTAGCAATGCCTTTAATTGCAGGACCTGGTGCAATTAGTTCAACCATTGTATGGAGTACAAATTATTCTGGTATTGGTAACATATTAGGATGTACTATAGTTATTATTTTATTTTCTATATTATGTTGGTTATTATTTAAAGCCGCTCCATTTTTTGTATTTTTGTTAGGAAATACAGGAATTAATATTATAACACGTATAATGGGCTTACTTTTAATGTCTTTAGGAATTGAGTTTATAATTACTGGTATTAAAACTTGGTTATCTATTTAATTAACACTATTTAAATTTATATTTGGAAATATTCTTGTATAACAATACTATCATAGTTCGTCAATTAGGACTTCAATGTTGGAAAAAAATATTTAATTTAATGGAAGATTTTACTATTTCTCGTAACAAAAATACATTAGATGAATTATGGTGTGTTCAACATTATCCAATTTTTACTCTAGGTAGATTAAGTCAAGAACAAGACTTAATTTTTTCTAATAAGATAGAGGTAATACAAACTAATAGAGGAGGAAGAATAACGTATCATGGTCCTGGTCAACAAATAATTTATTTATTAATTGATATTAATAGAAGACAAATTACTCCGAGAAAATTAATACAATTAATAGAATGTACAGTTTTATCTACATTACAACATTTTTGTATTAAAGCACATTTAATAAAAGAATATCCTGGAATATATGTCGATAATAAAAAAATTTGTTCTTTTGGTTTACGTATTACAAAAGGATGTTCATTACATGGTTTTGCATTAAACATTAATATGGATATGTCTCCATTTTTACAAATTTATCCTTGTGGTAATAGAAACATTAAAATGACTCAACTTATTGAGTTTAAAAAAAAAGTTAATATTATAAATGTAACTTCGATATTACTAAAACAAATAATTAATTTATTAAATATAAAAACAGTATATTATGAATACATGTTAAACGATTAATATTTGTTAGTTGAATGCATATAATTAATATGATTCAGTAATATTTTTTTATAAATATTATATTTAATTTTTAAAATATTTTATAAATGTGAATAATTTTATATTAAATAGCTTCTAATAAATTAAATAATAGATAATAATATGATATCAAAAAAAATACCAGTAAAAGAAATTTTTACAAATAATACAATATTGAAGAAACCTAATTGGATAAAAATTAAGATTCAAACTAATTCGAGACGAATTAATGAAATAAAACAAACATTGAGACAGAATAATCTTCATTCTGTTTGTGAAGAAGCTTTATGTCCCAATTTATCAGAATGTTTTAATAATAATACAGCAACATTTATGATTTTAGGAGATATATGTACTCGACGTTGTGGATTTTGCGCTGTAAAAAGTGGTAGACCTAAAATACCGGATATGAATGAATCAAAAAGATTAGCAAAAGTTATTAAAAGTATGAATATAAATTATGTAGTAATTACGTCTGTAACACGAGATGATTTACATGACGGTGGAGCACAACATTTTACTAATTGCATTAAAGAAATTAGAAAAAATAAAAATGTAAAAATAGAAATTTTAGTACCCGATTTTAGAGGATGCGAAGAAAAAGCGTTAAATATTATCAATTCTAATCCACCAGATATATTTAATCATAACTTAGAAAATGTACCTCGTTTGTATGAATACGTTCGTCCAGGAGCAAACTATGCTTCTTCACTAAATTTATTAAAAAATTTTAAATTATCTAATCCTAAAATACCCACAAAATCAGGTTTAATGTTAGGATTAGGAGAAACAAATGAAGAAATTATATCAGTAATGTATGATTTGCGGATGAATGGTGTAGATTTACTGACATTAGGTCAATATTTACAACCTAGTGTACAACATATACCGGTACAAAGATATATCACTCCAATAGAATTTTATAATTTTCAAAAAAAAGCTATTTCCATGGGATTTTCTAATGCTTTTTGCGGTCCTTTAGTAAGATCATCATATCATGCTAATTTGCAAAATTATGTTTAAATAAGTTTAACATCATTATCAATTAATAAACATATATTAATAGCACTATTATATTTCATTGAGGTAATACTAATGTTACAGATTTCTTCTAAATATAAATATTCTAAAAAAATAATCATTGCATTAGATTATTTTGATCAATATAAAGCAATGCAATTAATAAATTGTTTAGATCCGAAATTGTATAGCGTAAAAATTGGTAATCAAATGTTCATTCTTTTTGGAAAAAAATTCATTGTTAAGTTAAAAAAACTTGGATTTGATATTTTTCTTGATTTAAAATTTCATGATATTCCCAATACGATTTTTAATGCTGTTTCAGCTGTAGCAGATTTAGGAGTATGGATGATTAGTGTTCATATATCTGGAGGAAGTAAAATGTTACAATCAGCTAAATTAGCTTTAAAATCCTTTCATAAAAATGCACCTTTATTAATTGGAATTACAGTTTTAACTAGTTTTATTTCACATAATTTAAAAGAAATTGGAATTAATACATCTATTTCAAAACAAGTATTAAATTTATCTATTTTAGCTAAAGAAAATGGTTTAGATGGTGTAGTATGTCCAGGAGAAGAATCAACTAAAATAAAAAAGATATTAGGACATAAATTTAAAGTTATTTCACCTGCTGTTAGGTTTAACACATTATCTGTTGATGATCAAAATCAAATTATAACACCAGAATTAATTAATCAGTTTAATATAGATTATATTATTGTTGGACGAGTTGTTACTGCGTCTAATGATCCTATGTATACATTAAATAAAATAGTATCTTTTTTATAATATATATTATAGTAATAATAGTGATTATAAATTAAAAAAATTAATATTATTAATATAGAATGTATTTTTATATAATCATTGATTGATTATTAATTATTAATTATTTTATTCTAAATACAAATTAAAATTATTTTTTTTATGCTTAAAAAATAAAGTGTGTCTTATTGTTAAATAATATATTTTTTATATATTTATATTATGATATAATTTTATATATTTATTATATTTGTAAATTTTACAAATTTCAAAAGAAATATATTATTTTTTATTTACTCAACAAAGTAATTTTGTGACAATTAGATTTAAAAAAAATAAATAAAGTAATTTTAGTTATAATTTGTTTTAACTGTTTAATTAATCATAATTCATTTTGTAAAATATGATTATATATTGTAACTAAAATGAGAATTATACAAAAAAGATCAAGATGAAAATAGTGTAAATTAATAGTAATAACATATGTGTGATAAATATTGATTTATTAATTAAAATTATTATCGTATTTAAATAAATAGATTAGATTAATTTAATAAGAATAATTTAATTAAAGTTGTTTCTTATGAATATAATATAATAAATGTACTTAAAAAAATATATTTAATTGTAATAAAAATATTAAAAATATAAATTACTTACATATTCAAGTTAATATAATAAATCCTTTTTAGATTAATGAAATATTTTAAAAAGTTAAAATTATATTACAATATAATTTTATAAGTTATGTAGATATATTAAATAAAATAGAATTATATATTATGTTAAACAAAATTAATTATTTATTAATATTTTAATATTAATTTATATATGATTTATATTAATTGAATATTCAGATAATATTAAACCTTCTACGTTAAAATAATAGAAGGTTTAAAAAAATATTAAAATAATATTTTAGTAAAACATTATAATTTATAACTAAAATAATATATCTTTATTATATAAAATATAAATGATTATATTGTTTTTTTATTTATTATTTAATAAATTAAAATAAATACTTTTTATTAAAAAAATAGTATTCTATTAACATAGTATTATTAAACATTAAATATATATTAATGTTTTGTAGGTTATAATATAGTAATATTTATATATTAGTTTTTTATATTAATAAGTGTTTTATTTGAATTATAGTAAAAAATCTTCTAAATTTTTTTTATGATCTAAAATAGCATTTTTAATAATAGCAGGTGTTCTACCTTGACCTGTCCACGTTTTAAAATCTCCTTTTTCATTTATATATTTATATTTTGCTGGTCTAATTTTTTTTTTTGATTTACTAGTATGTTTATGAGTATTCATAGTATCTAATAATTCATTTGGATTAATTCCATCTGCTATTAACATTTCTCGATATTGTTTTAATTTCTTTGTTTTTTCTTTAATTTCAGCTTTAACTTGATTTTCTTCTTCTCTACGTTCATGTACAATTGCTTCTAATTTTTCTAACATTTCTTCTAAGGTTTCTAAAGAACAATCCCGAGCTTGTGCTCGTAAAATACGAATATTGTTTAGAATTTTCAGTGTTTCGTTCATATCACCATCTCACGAGATAATAAAATAAATTTTATTCATTCAACAATAAAATAATAATGTAATATAAATAAAAGAGCATATATATTTTATTTTGATAAAAATAAATTTTTAATATTTAATTATTCATGCTTATTTATATATATATATATTATTAAAATTAAATATCTTATATATTAAAGTAATATATTTTTGTATAAAGATATTATATAATATAACTATTTATTTAATAACGTTATTATGTTAATGTATTTTTTTTTAAAAATAAAGTAAAAATATATAACATATTTTCATAAAAAAAAACAAATAAATTAAAAATAATAAATTATTTATAATAAAGGATTTAAACAATAAAATAAATTTTCTAATATTCTATTCCAATACGATCGAATAGACCATAATCTTTTATCTAATAATGTTGAATTATTAATGTATTCATATTGTATAGATGCTAAATTTTTTCCAAATTGATTATTGTCTATAACTAACGTAATCTCAAAATTTAACCAGATACTCCTCATATCTAAATTAACTGTTCCAACTAAACTTAATTGATGGTCTATTAAAATACTTTTAGTATGTAATAAACCTTTTTCAAATAAATATATTTTAACTCCAGCTTCTAATAATTCACTATAAAATGAACGACTAGCCCATTTCACAAAAATAGAATCATTATATCTAGGAATAATAATACTTACAGATATTCCTTTTTGTGCTGCAGTACATATTGCATAAAATAAATCGTTACTAGGTACTAAATAAGGTGTTGTAATTATTAATTCTTTTGTAGCAGAATAAATAGCAGTTAATAAAGCTTTATGTATAGTATCTTTTGGAAAATATGGACCAGAAGTTATAACCTGTATAGAATTATTTTTTATTAAAGTGTTTAAATTTATTTTATATTTATTTGGTATTTTTGGTAAAATTTGTTTACCAGTTTCCATTTCCCAATCATAAGAATAAATAATTCCAATGGTACCAGCTATAGGTCCTTCTATACGAATCATTAAATCTATCCATTGACCAACACCTGCTGATTTTTTAAATAAAGAAGGATCTACTAAATTCATGCTACCTGTATACGTAATATGATTATCAATTAAAATTATTTTTTTATGTTGTCTTAAATCTATTCTATCAATAAATATTCTTAATATATTAATCTTTAATGCTTCAACAATTTGTATTCCAGAATTTTTCATAATATTTACCCATTTACTACGAAAAAAATCTGTACTACCAGATGAATCTAACATCAAACGACAATAAATACCTCTTTTTGCTGATAGAATTAAAGCATTGGCAACATCATCTGCTAAACCACCTGGTTTCCAAATGTAAAACACTATTTCTATGTTATTTTTAGCTAAATAAATATCATGAATTAATGTGTTTATTGTTTCTGTAAAATTAGTTAATAATGTTAATTTATTACATTTTATCCCTAACAGACCTTGTCTATGTTTGCATAATTGAAATAATGCAGAAGCTACTTTACTATTTTTTTTTTCAAAAATATCATCAAAAGATTTAAAGTTAGTTAACCAAATATTAGCTTTTGACCATATTTTTTTAGCTAACTTAAATTGTTTTTTTTTAAAATAATATTTTTTAATAAATATACAAAGAATTATTCCAATTATAGGCAATATGCACATTATTGACACCATACTATTTATAAATATATTATAAATAACGTTAGGTAATTATTAAAATAATAGATATACAAAAAACATATATAAATTTATTTTTTT
Source organism: Buchnera aphidicola (Formosaphis micheliae) (assembly GCF_039403185.1). Taxonomy (NCBI): domain Bacteria; kingdom Pseudomonadati; phylum Pseudomonadota; class Gammaproteobacteria; order Enterobacterales; family Erwiniaceae; genus Buchnera; species Buchnera aphidicola. The sequence continues at coordinate 265,909 of NZ_CP135047.1, forward strand.
ATTATCTATTTATTTATAATAACAAGTAAAAATATATCTTTTATAAATTTATTAGATATAAAATATAATAAATTAATTACAAGATACTCATAGGTAATAATTTTCTTGATTTTCCATTGTTATCTACAGCAACGTAAATAAATAGTGCTTCGCTAGTACAATAAAATTGACCTGTTTTTATAGCACACATTTTTTTAATCCATATTTCTATGCTAATAGTTAAAGAACTTTTTCCTATAGATAAACATTTTGCATAACAACTAACTAAATCACCTATAGAAATAGAATGTAAAAAAACAATGTTACTTACACATCCTGTTACTACTCTACCTCCAGAAATTTCTTTTGCTAAAATTCCTCCACCTATATCCATTTGAGACATAATCCATCCACCAAATATATTTCCATTAGCATTAATATGAGCAGGCATAGCAATAGTTTGTAGAACTATAGTTCCTCGTGGAAATATTTTTTTTTTTTCTATTTTTTTTATAGTCATAATTAAACTAATATCTTTATTAATGAGAATTATTTATTTTTGATATTAAATATATTATATATATATTCTAAGAAATAATTACAAATATTAAAGTTAACAATGAAAATAAAAAGTAAAAATTAAATACCATATTATAAAAAATATAATAATTTAAAAATTAATAATACTATATAATAAATAAAATAACCTAAAAAATATATTTTTTATATTAAATTATATGCAAAAAGTTTATAATTTAAAATTATTTAATAAAAATTTACCATTTAATATTTTATTAATACTTCAATATGATTAAATAATCATTTATTAATAATACTTCACTATTAAAATTTATATTTATATTTACTATAAAAAGAAAAAAAGTTATATAAACCTATGTATATCTATTTTATATAATATAATCAATAAAAAATTTTTAATCTTATAAAAAATATTTTTTTTTAAAAATATTAATATATAAAAAATATATTGATAAATAACAAATTTAATTAAAATATATTAATACTTTAAATGTAAATAATAATGTATATAATAGAAATAAATAAATAACAAAAATAGATAAAATTAAATTTTTATAAAGATAAATAATATGTAAGTTAAATTAAAATAAAATAATTTATATATATTCATTACTTATAAAAAATATAATTCATAGAATAACTATCATATAATTATATATCATCATATTAAACGTACTTTTATCAGAAATATAAATATTAGATAGTAGTGATGTTTTAATAGAACTTTTTAAAAATCTAAACTAATAAAAGATAATAATAATATATAACATATTTCTATATTATAAATAATAAATATTACAAAATTAATTTATCTTAATATTGTTAAAATAATTATTAATATTGATAAATAATTAAATAACAACTTAAATTTAAAAAAAATTTTGAAACTGAAATATTTTTTCAATTTATTTAAAAGAATAATTAAACTTAATAAATTAATTAATAACATTATTTTTCTTAAAATAGATGATAAAATTTATTCTATTAACGTTATAAGTAATATATTTTGTTTATTCAACATTCAGTTAATGTATTATCATTAATATTGAAAATATTTTTTCAAGTTGAATTAATATACAATAAATATTTTCTGAATATCATGTGTTAGTAAAATCTCTAAATGTTACTAATAAAATTATAGTAAAAAATAAATATATGTAATATATATTATATAATTAAAAAATGACACGTATTACAAATTAATGAATGGATATTTATTTACATGTATTCTCTTGATTTTAAATACATTATTATATATGAACGCATTTATATTATATAAATAACTAAGAAGGATTTATTTAGTTGCACATTTTAGTTGATTAATTAAATATTTTAATTTATTAAACATAATTTCTAATGTATGACAATTTTCTTCTATTATTTTTATAATTACAGAACCACAAATTACTCCTGATACATTAGATGAAATAGCTTCTTTTATTTCTACAATATTAGAAATTCCAAAACCTTGAATAATAGGTGCAACATTATATGTTTTTAATTTAGTTATTAAATTAATTAATGATTTTTTTTTGTATTGATTGATGCCAGTCACGCCAGGTCTAGATAATAAATAAGTATATCCTGAACTATATTTAGAAAGTTTTGACATTAAATCATCGTTTGCATTAGGAGGGCAAATAAAAATAGATTGTATATTATTTTTAATAGCAGATAAATAAAATATTTTAGATTCTTCAATAGGCATATCAGCTATTAAGATAGAATCTACTCCTGCTTGAAAACAATCGAAATAAAAATTATTTATTCCTTTATTAAATACAATATTAGCATAAGTTAATAATCCAATAGGTAATAAAGGATAACATTTTCTTATTTTTAATAGCATAGTAAAACATTTTTTTAACGTTATACCTGATGATAAAGCACGTAAATTAGCTTTTTGTACAGTAATACCATCAGCAACTGGATCTGAAAATGGAATACCTAATTCTAAAGCATCTGCTCCATTATCAATTAATATATTAATAATTTGAAAAGATATTTCTAAAGATGGGTCACCTAATGTAACGAAAGGTATAAAGCAAGCTTCTTTTTTAATCTTTAATCGATTAAAAAGTATTTGATACCTATTCATGAATTATTTTTCCTCTATTATTTAAATAATTATGTACAGTAGATATATCTTTATCACCACGACCAGATAAATTAACAACGATAATTTGCTCTCTTTTTGGATATTGATTAATTTCTTTTAATGCATATCCAACGGCATGAGCTGACTCAAGAGCTGGAATGATTCCTTCTTTGCAAGATAATATTCGAAATGCTTCTATAGCTTCATTATCTGTAATCGTTGTATAAACAGCACGTCCAATATTTTTTAACCATGCATGTTCAGGTCCTACAGAAGGAAAATCTAATCCAGCTGAAATAGACCATGATTCTTTAATTTGACCTTCCTCTGTTTGCATTAAAGGTGATTTCATACCAAAATATATACCAGTTCGTCCTGAATGTAATGTAGCTCCATGATTATTTGTATGCAATCCTTCTCCAGCAGGTTCTACTCCTATTAACTTTACTGCTTTTGTTTGTATAAATGAAGAAAATATTCCTATTGCATTTGATCCTCCGCCTATACAGGCAATAATTTGATCAGGTAATCTTCCTTCTTTTTGTAAAATTTGAGCTTTTGTTTCTTTTCCAATAATACTTTGAAATTCACGTACCATAGTAGGATATGGATGAGGTCCTGCAGCTGTACCGATCATATAATGAGAATTTTCATAATTTTCACACCAATCTCGCAATGCTTCGTTACATGCATCTTTTAAAGTAAATGATCCATTTTCAACAGATATCACCTGAGCATTCATCAGTTTCATTCGAAATACGTTAGTAGATTGTCTTTGAAAATCTTTTTTACCCATATAAATTTTACATTTTAAACCTAATAGAGAAGATGCCATAGCTGCAGCAACGCCATGTTGACCTGCACCAGTTTCTGCAATAATATTCTTTTTCCCCATTTTTAACGCTAATAATGCTTGACCTAAGACTTGATTTGTTTTATGAGCTCCTCCATGCAATAAATCTTCTCTTTTCAGATACAGTTTAGTTTTAGTTCCATGAGTTACATTTTTACAAAGAGTAAGTGGAGTTGGTCTACCTGCATAATTTTTTAATAAATCTTTAAGAGTTTTATTAAAAGTAGCATCATGTTGAGATTGCATAAATTTTTTTTCTAAATTATATAATTCTGGAATTAATATCTGAGGTACATACATTCCACCAAATTCACCGAAATAAGAGTTAAGTAACGTCATATTATAAAATATTCCTTAATTACACCTATGTGTAATAATATCTTAAAGAATGAAATACAGAAATAATTTTTTTTTTATTTTTTTTTCCTTGTGAATCTTCTACTCCAGAATTAAAATCTAATCCAGCGCATCCTAATTTTGAAGCATAAATACAATTTTTTAGATTTATACCTCCAGCTAAAATTATATTAGATAAGTTATGATTAAATAATATAGACCAGTTAAATTGAGTTCCACTACCTCCATATATACTATCAAATAAATAGTAATCAATAAATTTCAAATTTAAAATAGGAAATTTATCTTTAATAGATAATGCTTTCCAGATATATGTTGAAGAAGGTATTTTTTCTCGTAAAACATTAATATAATTTTGATTTTCATTACCATGTAATTGTATGGCGTATAAAGACAGTTCTTTTACTAGAGAAACAATTAAATTAATGTCTTCATTTTGAAATACTCCAACATATTGTAAATATGCAGTATTAATAATTTTTATTGCTTGTTCTATATTAATATAACGTTTTGAGTTTTTAACAAAAATCAATCCCCCGTAAACAGCACCAGCTTCTTCAGATATTTTAGAATCAATTGTTTGAGTTAAACCACATATTTTATTTTGTCCAATAATAATCTTACGTATCTCAAAATCTAAATTGTGTGATTTCATTAATGTTGAACCAATTAAGAAACCGTTAACTAATGCACTTAATTCTCTAACTTGACTATAACTATTAATTCCTGATTCGCTAATAATATGAATATGATTAGGAATTAATGGAGCTAATGTTTTAGTACGATTTATATCTATAGATAAATCATGTAAATTACGATTATTTATTCCAATTATTTCAGATTTTAAATTAATAGCCCTCTCTAATTCTTTGATATTATTTATTTCAGTAATAACACCCATATTTAAAAATTTTGCAGTATATGAAAGTATATTATATTGTTCATCATTTAAAACAGACAACATTAATAAAATAGCATCAGCTTGATAATAACGAGCTAAATATATTTGGTAAACATCAATAAAAAAATCTTTGCATAATATAGGTTGTGTAATTATTGATCTTACTATTGACAAAAATTCAAATTTTCCATGAAAATATTGTTCATCAGTTAATACAGAAACAACAGAAGCATATTTTTTGTATACATTACAAATTTTATTTAAATCGAAAGTTGAATTAATTAAACCTAATGATGGAGAATATTTTTTACATTCTAGAATAAAAAAAGGATGAACATTTTGTATTTGTTTAAGGAAATTTATTCTTGTTCTATGAACATTATTATAAAAACTGTTTAACGGTTGTTTTTTTTTTCTTTCTTTCAACCAAATTAATTTATTACTAATAATTTCTTGTAATATTGTTTTATGCATATATTACCTTTTTTCTATCAATTTTTTTAATGTGTGATAAGTTTCTCCACTACGAATTATTTTCAATGCATATTGGGCATTATCTTTTATGTTTTCATTTCCGAATATCTTTAATAATAGTGCTACATTTGCTGCTATTGTTTCTTCTTGAGCTAAAGAACCATACCCTTTAAATATTTTCTTTAAAATATCTGAATTTTCTTTTGGATTACCTCCTTTTAATGTCACATTAGAATGGTAATGAAATCCAAAATCTTTAGCTTCTACTGTATATGAAATAATTTTATTATTTTTTAATTCAGAGATATACGTTTTTCCAGATAATGTAACTTCATCGCAATCACTACTATATAATACAATAGCTCTTTTATAATTTAATTTATTTAAGATATTGATTATTATTGTAATTAATTTCTTATCATATACTCCTATAATACTGAATATAGGTTTAGCTGGATTCAATAAAGGACCTAAAATATTAAATAATGTTTTTGTTTTTAATATTGTTCGAACTTTTTCAATATTTTTAAATCCGTCATTATATATAGGAGCAGATAAAAAACAAATATTAAAAGTATCTAACATATATCGTGATTTTTCAGAAGATATATTAAGGTTAATACCTAATTCAGTTAATACATCAGAAGATCCTGTTTGACTAGATATCTTATGATTACAATGTTTGACAATTTTATAACCACATGTAGCAGCAACTAAAGCACTAGCAGTAGATAAATTAATTGAATTAATTGTATCTCCACCTGTTCCTGTACAATCAGAAAAATTATAACAAGGAGCAGGAAAAAATTTAAATTTTTCTGAATATGCTTGAATGGCGCCAATAATTTCGTTTTCTGATAAACCTCTCATCTTTATAGCAATTAATAAAGAAGATAATTGAATATCGTTCATTCGACCTTTAATTATAGATCGAAATAATTCATAACTTTCTATTTCAGTTAAAAATTGTGACTGATATAATTTTTTTAAGATATGATGCATATATAAGTCTCATAATTTGTAAATTATGATATTTTATACAAAATTAGTGATATAATTTGTACAATCATCTAATACTAAAATATCTATAATAAAATAATAATTAATAAAATACGTATAAATTCAATATTAATATACACAACATTTTTTGTATTTAAAGATATAAATAATTTATTTTTTAATATGATATAATTATATAAATTATTATATTAAGTATTTGTTAAAATATAATTTTTAATAATAACAAAATAAAATTCAAATATTATGAATTACTAATAGTTATTATTGAATAATATTTTTTTATTTAAACTATGTTATTCATATATAATAAACTATTATGATTTAATTTAATAGTATCACTTTTATTGAAAAATTAGATAAAATTGATATATAAAATTTAATATTAAGTGATGTAAATTTATCCTGGATAGTTATATTTTTATTTTTCGCATACATTGTTAATCAATCTAAGGAAAATAACTTTTTATTAAATTTTTATCATTTTAGCATCAGAGAGACTAGTATGCGTAAATTTATAATTATATTATTATTTGTGATAGTATCCATTACATGGGGAACTACTTGGTTAGCTATGGCAATTGTTATAAAAACTATTCCTCCATTTTTTGCTACAGGTATACGATTTTTATCTGCCGTTCCTACATTAATTTTGATAGCTTTCTTAAATAAAACTCCTTTACTGTTTCCACCAGGTAAAAGGTTTTTTCAATTTATAATAAGTATATTTTATTTTGCAGTTCCATTTTCATTAATGTTATATAGTGGATTATACGTTAATGTATACCTTTCATCTATAATTTTCTCTAGTATGCCAAGTTTTATTTTAATAGTGTCATATTTTGTATTAAACAAGAAAATCTTTTTTTTTCAAAAAATAGGTTTATTTATTACTGTTATTACATTTATATTCATTTTATACAATTCAATTTATGTAGTTCATGATTGTTTTTTACAAGGTATCATTGCATTAATGATTGCAGTAATTAGTCATGCAATTATTTATGTTCAATGTAAAAAAAGACATTCAAATATTTCAGTATTAACTTTTAATACATTACCTTCTTTAATAGCAGGAATTATTTTGTTAATTGGATCTTTCATATTTGAACATCCAATTATTACTCAGTTTTCATTACAATCAATTTTAGCAATAATATACTTAGGAAATTTTTCTGGAATTTTTGGAATAATTTCTTATTTTTATTTACAAAAACAAGTAAATTCATTTTATGCTTCCATTGTCTTTTTAATTTTTCCGTTTATTGCAATAAGTTTAGATTATTATTTTTTTTATTATACAATTTCTTTATATCAATTTATGTTAATCATACTTTTTTGTTTAGGAATTGTTGTAACATTATCATCAAATAATTTTAAAATTAATTAATAATAAATTAATAAAAAATTTATAAAATATAATTTTAAGAAATAGTATAATTTACTGTAATGTATCTATCTATTTTAATAGTATTTTATAAATAATTACAAAAAAAAATAGGATCTTTGTAATAGATGTGTGTTTAGTTTGTGTTTTTTAATATATATTATGTTGAATTAAATATATTTATATACATGAGACAGAATAGGTATGTATGAAAAAATACAGAAAATCTTAGCTAGATTAGGATATGGATCAAGAAGAACATTAGAAACAATGATTCAAGCTAATTGTATATATGTAAATGGATATCAAGTAAAAATTGGTCAAAGGTATTGTATACATGAAATTAAAGTAATTCAAATTAATAATAAAATAGTTACTTTAACTAAATTAAAACCATGTTTATTAATGTACAATAAACCAAAAGGATTAATTTGTACACGAAAAGATCCTAAAGAAAGAAATACAGTATTTAATATGATTCCTGAATTGAAAAAATCTAGATGGATTATTGTAGGAAGGCTAGATTATAACAGTTGTGGACTTTTATTGTTTACTAATGATGGAGAATTAGCTTATAGATTAATGCATCCTAAATTTAAAATAATTAGAGAATATTTAGTTAATACGTTTGGTACTATAAATTTAAAAAAAATAAATAAATTAAAATCAGGTATATATCTTCAAGATGGTTACGCTAAATTTCAAAATATTCAATGGAATGAAAGTGTGATGCAAAATAATTGGATAAAAGTATCATTAACTGAAGGAAGAAATCGTGAAGTTAGGCGTATGTGTGAAAAAGTTGGATTACGAGTTAATAAATTGATTCGAATTCGTTATGGTAATATAATGTTACCAAATAATATGCGTTCTGGATCGTTTATATATTTAAAAAGTAATGTAATAAGAACTTTATATAAATTAGTAAATTTAAAATATATGTCAATTAATTAATTTTATCATGATAGATATTTTTTTATATGAGTTTATATACTATATGTAATAATATTATTATAAGGTAATTAATATGTATTTTATTTATAACTATGGATTTTTTTTAATTAAAACTATAACTATATGTTCAATTGCACTGATAAGTATACTATTTATCACACATTTTTCAAAACGTGCATCTACCGATAAAGGAGATTTTAAAATAACTCATTTAAAATATGATTATCATGAATTTCAAAAAAATATAGCATTTTTGACTATGACATCTTATGAAAAAAAAATATGGATAAAACAAAATCAACAAAAAGAAAAAAGAATAGAAAAAAATATTCATAAATTATCTTTATTAAATAAAAAAAATAATATTTATGTTAATAAACCTATATTATATGTATTAGATTTTAAAGGAAATATAAATGCCAGTGAAGTTAATCATTTAAGAGAAGAAATATCTGCAATTGTTTCAATTGCTAAAGAAAATGATGAAGTTTTTTTAAGATTAGAAAGTTCTGGTGGAATTGTGAATAGTTATGGTTTTGCTGCTTGTCAATTAAAAAGATTACGTCAAAAAGGAATTTATTTAACTGTTGCTATAGATAAAATTGCTGCTAGTGGAGGTTATATGATGGCTAGTGTAGCTAATTATATTATAGCTGCTCCGTTTGCTATTGTTGGTTCAATTGGAGTAGTAGCTCAATTACCTAATTTTAATAATTTTTTAAAAAAAAATAATATTGATATTGAATTACATACAGCTGGAAAATATAAACGTACGTTAACACTATTTGGCGAAAATACAAAAGAAGGTCGTGAAAAATTTTGTAAAGAATTACAGATTACTTATAATCTTTTTAAAAGTTTTATTCATAAAATGCGACCAAATTTAGATATTGATAATGTTTCTACAGGAGAATATTGGTTTGGTAGTATTGCTTTAGAAAAAAAGTTAATTGATCATATTTCTACTAGTGATGATTTTTTAATCGCTAAGAAAAATAAATTTACTGTATTAAATATAAAATATTTACCTCACGTTAATTTGTTAGATCGATGTTTACATAATATTATAAAAAATATCTATTCTGTTTTTTTTAATAAAATAAAAAAATAATAAAATATAAAAAAATATGTTATAAATAAGGTAATTTGTTTTACTATTATTATTTAACTATATATTACATGTTATATATAAGATATTTTATATTTTTATTAATTTATATAATTTAATAAAATTTAAATATTTTTTTAAAGTTATATTATTATATAATAATTTTTTTTCCTTTTATATCAGATACAATTATTCTAAGTAGTTTAGAATTACCAATGATTACAGATTTAGAATGTAAATTATTGTAACAATTACCGGTTAATTCGCTAATAATTCCACCTGATTCTCGAATTTGTAATGCACCAGAAAAAAAATTGTTTTGTTCTATACATAGATCAAATAAACCATCTAATCGACCTGAAGCTAAATAAGCTAAATTTAATACAGAAGAACCGGATGATATATAATTAATATTATTAGACAATAAAAATTCTATAATTTTAAAATAATTAATTTTATCAAATTTATTATTTGTAGGAATATTAATGCCTATCATACTATTTTTCAGAACATTAACTTCTGAACATCTCATACGATATCCATTTAATTGAGCACCTTTTCCTCTAATAGAACTAAATAATTCATTTTTTAAAGGATCATATATTAATGAAGTTTCAATTTTATTTTTAATGATAACTGCAATAGATAAACAAAAATGTGGAATTTTTTTTTTAAAATTAATTATTCCATCTAATGTATTTATTATCCAATAAATTTTATTTGTTTTTAATTGAAAATTATCATGTATAGTATATACAAAATGATTTGGATATGCTTTATGGATAATATTAATCATTTTTTTATAAATAGTATATTGTATAGTATTAATGATATTTTCTTTACCATTATAATTTTCTACACTAGAGTATATTTTACCATCATAATTTTGAATTATTGTATTTCCTGCTTGTCTAGCAGCTCTTACAGCAATATTAAGTACAGGATGCATTATTTTTCCACTTTTAGTAATTAATAATTTTAAAATATGGATTATATATTATACATATTTTATTTATATTCATAAATTACATATAAAAATATATATCCAAATATAATGATATTTTTTTATAAAAAAAGTATATTATATGTATAAGAATTATGTAGAGTCTATTTGTAATTAATTCTGTATATCTTATATTAACATATGTTTTTTTTAAATGAATATGTTATTAATATATTTAATTAATGATATTTAATCTACTCATAAAAATTATTAATATTTTTTAAAATTGATAATTTATACAACAAATCAATTTAGTATTTAGGATTATTGACATGACAAACAATTTAAGTCAATTTAATACTATAAATAATAAAATTAATTTATTAAGTTTCAATTATGTGCAAATGTGTAATTTTTTTTTATCTATTGGAGAAAAAAAATACTGTGCAGATCAAATTATGTATTGGATTTATCAAAAATATTGTAATGATTTTAATAAAATGACAAATTTAAGCATATTATTACGAAATAAATTAAATAATATATGCATAATTTCAGCTCCTAAATTTATAGAAGAAGTAAAATCTATCGATGGTACTATAAAATGGAAAGTAATTGTTAATAAAAATTTTATTGAAACAGTATTTATACCTGAACGTAATCGTTCTACTTTATGTATATCTTCTCAAATTGGATGTCCTTTAAAATGTACATTTTGTGCTACAGGTCAACAAAAATTTAAAGGTAATTTGAATGTTGAACATATAATTGGACAAATATGGACTGTATGTAAAATTCTTAATTATAATAACGTAAGTAAAATTCGTCCTATAACTAATATAGTAATGATGGGAATGGGAGAACCATTATTAAATTTGAAAAATGTTATTAATGCTTTAGAAATAATGGTAGACAATTTTTGTTTTAATTTCTCTAAGCATAAAATTACTTTATCTACTTCAGGGATTATACCAGCGTTAGACAAATTAAAAAATTCAATTGATGTTAATTTAGCTATTTCATTACATGCTCCAAATAATTTTATACGTAATCAATTAATGTCTATTAATAAAAAATATAATATTCAAAATTTGTTATGTGCAGTTAAACGTTATTTAAAAAAATCTAAAATTAAACAAAAAAGAGTTACGATAGAATATGTCATGTTAGATCATATTAATGATGAAATATGTCATGCTGAAGAATTAGCTTCTATTTTAAAGGATATACCAAGTAAAATTAATTTAATTCCATGGAATATTTTTCCGAATTCTAAATATAAAACTAGTAATATGATAAGAATTAAAAGATTTTCTGATATTTTAATTAATAAAGGATTTCTTACTATTATTAGAAAAAATCGCGGAATAGATATCAATGCTGCATGTGGACAATTAGTAGGTAGATTTGTTTAAATAAATAGATATATTATAAAAAAATATAAAACATTATTTATTAAGTAAATATTTCAATATAAAATATATCTATTTCAATAATTTATAATTTTTAAAATATCATGTATTGAAATATTATAATATAAATCTAAAAATAAAAAAATAAATAAGGAATAATATACTATATAAATCAAATTATTTTATTTAACAAAATGTTTTATTTCATAAATTTTATAAAAATGTTAAATATTTATAAATTCAATTGTATACATCATACAGTAATTAATATTATTGAGACACATTTTTTATTATGATAAAATCACATATTTAAATAAAATAATTTTTTTGTATTTTATAATTACGTACCTTTAATTATTAAAAAAATATAAGAGAAATTTTAATGATTAATAAATATCAGTCTATTAGAGGCATGCACGACTATCTTCCAAAAGAAATAAAACATTGGAATTATGTAGAATCAATTATAAAAAAAATATTATCAAGTTATGGTTATCATGAGATTCGTTTACCTATAATAGAATATACAGAATTATTTTATCGTACCATAGGAAATGATACAGATGTTATAGAAAAAGAAATGTATTCATTTAAAGATCGTAGTAAACATAATGTAACATTACGACCAGAAGGTACTGTCGGATGTGCTCGAGCTAATATTAATAATGGTTTATTAAATGATCAATTTCAAAAATTATGGTATTTTGGTCCAATGTTTAGATATGAACGTCCACAAAAAGGAAGATATCGACAATTTTATCAAATGGGATTAGAGGTATTTGGATTTAAAGGTCCTTATATAGACATAGAATTAATTTTACTTATTTCAAGATGTTGGAAAAAATTAGGTATTGATAAATATTTAAGATTAGAAATTAATTCTATTGGTTCTACTAAATCAAGAGAAGTATATAAAAAAGATTTAATAACATTTTTAGAAAATAATCAATTACTATTAGATATTGATTCAAAGCGTCGTTTATATATTAATCCATTAAGAATTTTAGATACTAAAAATAAATCTATACAACTTTTGTTAAAAAAAGGTCCTTTATTGATAAATTATATTGATAAAAATTCTATGATTTATTTTAAAAATATATGCAATTTTATGTTAGAAATGGGTATTGAATATACAATAAACAATAATTTAATTCGTGGTTTAGATTATTATAATGATATTGTATTTGAATGGAAGACTAATAAATTAGGGACTCAAGATACTATCTGTGCTGGAGGTCGTTACGATAAATTAATAGAAACTTTAGGAGGACCAAAAACACCTGCTATTGGATGTGCTATCGGAATGGAACGATTAATTTTATTAATTAAAGAAATGTCATCTTCAATGATGTCCTGTTATATAGATATATATCTAGTTGTATTTAACGAATGTAATAAATTAAATATTATAAAAATAGGAGAAATTTTACATAATAGTTTCCCTATGTTCAAAATAATTATTAATTATTATAATGGTAGTTTAAAAAGACAATTTCAACTAGCTAATAAATATCATTCAAAAGTAGTTTTATTATTAGGACCAGATGAACAAGAAAAAAATACTATTATTATAAAAGATCTAAGAAATAAAATTCAAAAAGAGATTCTACAATTTAATTTAGTAAAAGAACTTTCTTATTTATTATCACAGAAAAATTGTGATTATCTATAAAATTTATATTTATAATAATAGTATATTGATTATACAAATGTTTATTAAATTCTTAATTTAGTTATGTATTGTTATACTATATAGTTATTAGACTATAATATATCTATTATTATATAATAATATTTTTTAATATAAATTGAAATAACACTTCATTATATTTACATTTATTTAATAAATAATATGTGTAAATTATTTTAAATATAAAATAATGATTATTTATACTGTTCCTATTGTTAAATAACTATAAAAATTATATCTTAAATATATGATGTTATATTATCAATATTTATATTTTTTATAAAAAGATTAAATATAATTTATTGCAAATTAAATTAGATATTTAATAAAAAATAGGAAATAAAAAAGTGTTCAATAACATATTAAATGTTAAACAATATGATAATGAAATATGGAATATCATAAATCAAGAAAAAATACGACAACAAAATCATCTTGAATTAATTGCTTCGGAGAATTATGTTAGTGATCAAGTAATGTCTGCTCAAGGTTCTCAATTAACTAATAAATATGCAGAAGGATATCCTCAGAAAAGATATTACGGTGGATGTGAATATGTTGATAACATAGAAACTATAGCAATTAATAGAGCTAAAAAATTATTTAATGTAAATTATGCTAATGTACAACCTCATTCTGGATCTCAAGCAAATTTTGCAGTATATAATGCACTATTAAATCCAGGTGATTTAATATTAGGTATGAAATTATCTCATGGGGGTCATTTGACCCATGGAGCAAATATAAATTTTTCTGGTAAAATATACAAATCTATTACATATGGAGTGGATGATAATGGAATAATTGATTATAAAAACATAGAAAAATTAGCAAAATTATATAATCCGAAAATAATTGTAGGAGGATTTTCGGCTTATTCAGGTTTATGTGATTGGGAAAGAATGCGTTATATAGCAGATAGTATTAACGCATTTTTTTTAGTAGATATAGCACATGTTGCTGGTTTAGTAGCTACTGGTTTGTATCCAGATCCATTATCTTTTGCTCATGTAGTTACATCTACAACACATAAAACATTAGCTGGTCCAAGAGGAGGATTAATTTTAATACGACACGATAATAAAGATCTATTTCGTAAAATAGATGCTTCAGTTTTTCCAGGTGTTCAAGGAGGTCCTTTAATGCATGTTATTGCAGCTAAAGCGATAGCATTTAAAGAAGCTATGGAACCTAATTTTAAAAAATATCAAATACAAGTATTAAGAAATGCACAATGTATGGTAAATGTATTCATTTCAAGTAAATATAAAGTACTATCTAACGGTACACATAATCATCTTTTTTTATTAGATTTAACTGATAAAAATATAACAGGTAAAGATGCTGAAATAGCTTTAGGAAAAGTTAATATTACTGTTAATAAAAATAGTATACCTTATGATACTAAAAATCCTTTTATTACATCTGGAATTAGAATAGGTACTCCAGCTATTACTCGTCGTGGATTGCAAGAAAAAGAAGTTATTAGTGTATCACATTTTATTATAGATGTATTAAATAAAATAAATAGTCAAGAAAATATGAATCATATAAAAAATAATGTTATAAAATTATGTAAAAAATTTCCAGTGTATTTATAATTTACTAAAATATAAAGTCATACTGTAAATATTTAATAATAGATAAATATTAAATTTTAATTAGTTATATAATATTTTTGATTCCATCAACATATATAATATTTTGATGGAATCAAGAATTTTAAAACTTATTAAACAATATATTTTACCTATATTATTTAGTTTAAATAATTTTAAAAAATAATAAGTAAAAACAGCTTATTTTAAAACAATCCTTGTTTTTTATTTATTAATAATTTTTAATAAAAAATGACTCAATATTATGTGTTTAAATATGTACATTAAAAATAAGCACTTATTAAACATGCATTGAGTAATATTAAAGATAAAGTTAATGTAATCAATTTATTTATTTTCTTTTATGTAAAATATTAAAATTGGCAATATATTTATGTTGATCTAAAATATAATAAATTGTATGAATATTCTACTTTTTATTATTTAATAAAACAAAATAATTATATATGATAAAACTATCAATGATAAAAAATTTTTACCGTAATGCTATTAAATTAATAATTAATTTAATTTATATGATTTATTAATTTTAATTTAATAATTAATCGTAATATATAATAATATTATAAAAAAATAAATCTATTTTTTAAATTTTATATACATATTTTATATATACTTATAAAAATATTATTAAAAAATTAATTAACTATATTAAATAGTATATATACTATTAAATAACTCGAATAAATAATACATTATTTATCTGTATGTGTATAGATTAATTATTTTAAATACATTTTAAAATAAAATTAAACAGTTTTTAACTAATTTTTTAAATATTAGTAAATTACATATTTACATAAAAATATGAATTAATTTTACTACATAAAATATATTTAATTAAATTAAAAATTATATATATATATATAAAACATTTATTTTTTAAATTTATTTTAAACATATAATGATGAATCAATAAAAATATATATATATAAATTCATAAAAAAATTTAATTAATTAAATAATTAAACTAAATTATATCTCGTATCAATACTTCTAATAATACTTATATTTTATAATGGAATTATACTATTATATTAATTGATAATATATTTTAAAATATAATAAATCAACTGTTTATAAAAAACATTTTATTAGATAGTTAATAATATAACTTTTTTAATAATTATCAAACAATTTTAAATTATATTTACTAATATAAAATCATAATTTTAATTTATTTTATTTTTCTAAAAAAAATACCTAAATTACTAAATTGATTAATATTTTTATGCTATTTATAAACTGCCAGTACTAACCACTTAAAATGATAAAGAAATAAATTAGATTATATAACATACATAAGATTTATGTTTATTCATTTATATTTTTTGTAATCAAAAAAGTAAAGATATGTATTATAAATACAGTATCAATAAATAAGTTATACTGATGTATTTATATTAAATTAAACGTATTAATTATTTTTTTATTTTTCAAAGATGTATATTAAATATTTACAAGTATATTAATCAGTATAAACCATTAGGAAAGATAGATAAGTGAACTAACGTCATTAAAAAAAATTCTATTCTATATTTAATTTATTATTGCAAGTAAATAATGTCTATAGAAATATAGTTCACTCTAATGAATTTAAATTATGAATATATTTAAATTATTCCTATAAGTATCATTAATAAAAATATTACTTATAAAATAAATTAGAAAACTATATTAATTAGTATCCATATACGTCTAAAATATTGATGTAGTTAATTTATTTGTTTATGTTTTATTTAATCAACTTAAGGTTATATATTTTTACATATCTATTGATTTGTTTTTTTTAATATTTTAAAAATATAGTATACTTGACAGTGTACATTATTCTAAGTAATACCCATAAAAAGCCTGATAAAATAAATTATTTCTTTTACGCTATTCTAATATTTTATCTACTTTAAATTAATTTTTTATTTTTATATATACTATATATTGTAAATATTAAATATAAAAAATTTATTTTAAAAAATAGTTAAATATCTTTTAATTTTATTTTTAAATCATTTTTAATAAATAAAATTATATATAATATTAGATTATATCTATAAATTAATAAAATAAAAACAATCATAAAATAATTTTTATTAAAAAATATAAATATATTACTTTATTGAACGTAATTTATATGCTCATAATTTTATTATATCATGTATCATAAAATATTTTTGTTACATAAAAAAAATTATTTTATATTTATTAAAATAAAATTTAAATATAATGAATGCAAATTATTTTTTCTTAAATGGTAAACAGTTTTAAGTATTTTATTTATCTTGATTAATTAATCTATAATTTTATGTTAAATTAATTTAATATTATAATAATTTATGTAAATGAACCCATATTGGTCTTTTTCCTACACCTATTTTTATATGTTCAATAATATGATGTGCATTTTTTTTTATTTTATAAAGTGTTATACTATTAGATATTTCACCAGCCACAATTAAAAATGTACCATCTTTACTAATACTAAATGATCTAGGCTGATGTTCTGTAGTATAATCAGCAATTTTTTTTAAGTGATGATTGTTAGAATTAATTTGAAATATTGATATTACATTAGCAATGCGATCAGATGCATATATATATAATCCAGATGGATGTATATGTATATCAGCAGCCCAAAATTGATTGAAATATTTTTTTGATATAACATCAATATTTTGAATAGATTGTATTAGTTTATTATCTTCATTAATTAATCTCCATACATCTATGGTACTATTTAATTCATTAATACTATATACATATTTTTTATTAGGATGAAATACCATATGACGCGGTCCATATCCTTTGTTTACATTTAAAATAAATTGTTTATTTTTTATTAATAATCCATTATTCTGTACACGATATAAATAAATACAATCGTTTTTTAAAGAGGTAACAAATAAAATTTTATTATCATAATCGATATCACAATAATGGCATCCTGCAATATTATATAACACTTGTATTGGTTTATTAGGTATACCAAATTCATTTATTGAACTAACACTAAGGCAATTAGATTTATATGATGCACAAAATATAAATTTATTTTCTCTATCTATAGATAAATAATTAGGACTACCAGGTATCGGAGATTCTCCTATTTTATTTAATAGCCCATTTTTTTTTATTTTATATGTTATTATACGACAATTCGGTCTAATTCCTGCATAAAGAAAATTTTCAGTTGTATGTATAGGTTGAACTTCTCCATCAGTATTTATTACTTGAATTTGTTCTAAAGAGAAATCAACACCAATACTGAAAACTTCTATTTGCTTACTACCTGGTGTAGATAAATATAAAATATTATTCATATTTCCTCAATAATATACTTTGCATGTAAAGTTATCTAAATTATTTAAATATTTACTTCATGTAAAATAGTTTATAGAATTTTAATTCATCAACGTTAATTTTATAATTAACTTGTTTTAATAATAAAAAAATATATTTTTTTATAATATTATGTAGTAAAAATTAAACCTTTATTATTATTAATATAATTTATATTTTTTAAAAAAATTAAGAATTATTTTGATGGTTTATTTTTTCCAAAAAATTTAATATCCATGTTATTCTAGAATTACAATTTATAATTTTATGTTTCAATTTTAATTGATTTACTGTATTAAATTTCCATTCTATTAATTCTTTTTTTAAAATTACTAATAAATATTCAATGTTAATAGAATTAATTTGACAAAAATCAATAATACTATTTAATTTATTAGATTTTATATAATTAATTCCTATTTTTTTAGATAAAATACGTATTTTAGAAACAGTAATCAAATTATGTATTTCTTGGGGTATAGATCCAAATTGATAAATTAACTCATATTTTAAATCAACTAATTCTTTTAAATCTTGAACACTAGAAATTTTTTTGTAATAATCAAGTCTAATATTCATACTATTAATATATGACTCAGGAATTAACGCTGTAACAGATAATTCTATTTCTGGTTGATTATTCAGAATTTCTTCTAAAGATAGAATATTATTATTTTTTATGTTAATAACAGCTTGATTTAATAATTCTGTATATAAAGTAATGCCAATATTGTTTACATGGCCACTTTGCTCAATTCCTAAAATTTCACCTATACCTCTAATTTCAAGATCTTGCATAGATAAAGTTAGTCCAGATCCAAAATCTTTTAATGATATTATTGCTTCAAATCTTTTTTTTGCTTCTGGTGTTATTTTTTCGTAATTAGATACTAGAAGCCAAGCGTATGCTTGATGGTATGATCTACCTACTCTACCACGTAATTGATGCAATTGGGCTAAACCAAAACGATCTGCTTTTTCAACAATAATTGTATTAACATTAGGTATGTCAATTCCTGTTTCAATAATTGCTGTACAAACAAGAACGTTAATTTTATTTTGAGTAAAATTTAACATAACTTTTTTTAATTCATGTGTACTCATTTGACCATGTCCAATATCTATTTTTACTTCTGGTACTAATGTACATATTTTTTTTGCTGTATTTTTAATTTTTTTTACTTCATTACATAAGTAAAAAACTTGACCTCCTCTTAATATTTCTTTAATAATTACTCTTTTAATTAATGAGTCATTATATTCTCGAATAAAAGTTTTTACTGTTAATCTCTTTTCTGGTGGAGTAGAAATAATTGACATATCTCTAATACCACTCATACCCATATTTAATGTACGTGGAATTGGTGTGGCCGTTAGTGTTATAATATCTATATTTAAAAACATAGATTTAATATATTCTTTTTGTTGAACACCAAATCTATGCTCTTCATCAATAATCAATAAACCTAAATTATTCCATCTAATTTTTTTAAATAATAACAAATGAGTTCCAATTAATATATTTACTGTACTATCATGTACACTTTTAATACTAACAGATTGTTTTTTGTTACTACATAATCTAGATAAAATTTCAATTTTATAAGAAAAGTTAGAAAACCGTTTTTTAAAGCTATTATAATGTTGTTGAGCTAAAAGAGTTGTAGGTACTAATACAACGACTTGTTTATTGTTACTAACAGCTAAAAAAGCTGCTCTCATTGCTACTTCGGTTTTTCCAAATCCAACATCTCCACATATAATTCTATCCATAGGAACTGATTTTTTCATATCGCATAATACTGAATTAATTGCATTACTTTGGTCAGAAGTAATTTCAAAAGGACAGTCTTTACAAAATAAATTATATTTATTTTTATCTAAATGAAAAGCAAATCCTTTTTTTGCTATTCTGCTAGAATATGTATCTAATAACATAGTAGCTACATCATTTATTTTTTTAATAGCTTTTTTTTTGACTTTATTCCAGCTATCAGATCCTAACTTATTTAAAGATATATTTTTTTGTGAAAAATTTGTATAACGACTAATCAAATATAAATAAGTAACTGGTACATACAATTTTGCTTTATTGGCATATTCCAATATTAAATATTCATTTTTTACACCAGTAATTTCGATCACTTTTAATCCTTTATATCGACCAATTCCATGTGTAAAATGTACCACTATTTGATCTTTTTTAAGTTCAGATAGATTATTAAAATATGTGTTAAAATTATTTTTTTTAACTTCAAAAAAATTATTATTATAGTGTAACATTTTTATGTTGTTTTTTACATATTATAGTTATATAACATATTATATTGATATACATATAATTATACATAAATATTTTTTATCTATATTATTTTTTTTTATTTTTATATTAGATATATATTTAAATGTTTATTTTTATAATGGTAATATTAAACTTAATAATTTAAATATTTTTATAATTTTTGTAATATGATATAAAATATAATTATATTAATTATATTTTATTTTATTAGTTTTACTTGTGTATTTTTTATGTACTATGATATAATATTATAGGATATAGAAAAATATTTTTTATATTATTAACAATATTTATTTAAAGTAATAATTTTTAATAGATATTATACATTTCTTGACTTTGATAAAACAGTATTTTTCATAAAGTAAAAAAAAATTAATTTTTTTTGTTGCTTTATTTTAAGTAAATAACAGTGTATAAATATAAATATTTATACTATAGATATATAATTTATGTATTTTAGTAATTTTTACTGATAAAAATAACATAATACATATATTGTCTATATAAAATATAAAAAGTTATAAAAAATAAATCAAGTACTGAGCAATATATTAAAACATATGTTTAATAAAGTTATAATATTAAATTTATTTAAGTTTTTATAAAATATTCATATAGTTAAATGTTTTAAAAAACAAGAATAATTAAATTAGATATAATACATAAATATACTTAATATATAATAATAGATATCATCACGAACATTGTATAACAATTAACTTCAATTGTTGAAATAATATTGTTTATATAAAATTTAAAATATTGGCAAAAAAAATGACTATTAGAGTAGGAATAAATGGGTTTGGTCGTATAGGCCGTATGGTATTTAGAATGGCTCAATCACGTTCTGATATAGACATTGTTGCAATCAACGATTTAATTGATACTAAATATATTGCTTATTTATTGAAATATGATTCAACGCATGGAAAATTTAATCAAAATATTTCGATCAATAATAATACATTGATTGTAAATAAAAAAAATATATATATTTCATCTGAAAAAGATCCAAAAAAAATAATGTGGAAAGAATTAAATATAGATGTTGTAATTGAATCTACTGGAATTTTTTTAACTACAGAAAGTGCTTATGCGCATATTATTGCTGGTGCAAAAAAAGTAGTAATTACTGGTCCATCAAAAGATAATACGCCTATGTTTGTTAATGGTGCTAATTTTCATACTTATTCTGGGCAAAAAATTGTATCTAATGCCTCTTGTACAACTAATTGTTTAGCCCCTTTAGTAAAACTAATAAACGATGAGTTTACTATTATTGAAGCATTAATGACTACAGTACATGCAACTACTGCAACTCAGAAAACAGTAGATGGAGTATCTCATAAAGATTGGAGAGGAGGTAGAGGAGCATTACAAAATATCATTCCTTCTTCTACAGGAGCAGCATTAGCTGTCAGTAAAGTATTACCTGAATTAAATGGTAAAATAACTGGTATGGCATTTAGAATTCCAACTCCTAATGTGTCAGTTGTAGATCTTACATTTAAACAAAAAAAATCAGCTGAATATACTGATATTTGTGAAATTATTAAGTATGCATCAAAAAATCATATGAAAAATATTGTAGGTTATACAGAAGATGCTGTAGTATCTACAGATTTTAATGGTACTACTTTAACATCCATATTTGATGCACAAGCAGGTCTATCTCTAAATAGAACGTTCTTTAAAATAATTGCTTGGTATGATAATGAATCTGGTTATTCTAGTAAAGTTTTAGATTTAACATCTCTAATTGCTTCCTAAAATAATAATTTTATATACTGTTAAACATTAAAAAAAATAAAATTTTATTTTATTTTTTTTAATGCTGAAATGAAAACAAAATATTTTAATAAATATTATTTTTAAAAAATATATTACTTTATGAAATATTGTTTGACATAAATAACTCATTTTTTATTTGATTTACCCATATTTTTGTTCTTTTTTCACTTTTTTCAGGTTGTCTATCTTCATCTATAACTAAACCATAAAAAAATTCACTATTTTTTACTGCCTTAGATGATTCAAATGTATACCCTTTAATAGGCCATTGCCCAATAATTTTTGCTCCTTTAGATTTAACTATATTATAAATAATTCCAATTGCATCACAAAAATATTCCGTATAATCACTTTGATCTCCACATCCAAATAAAGCAATAATTTTATTGTTAAAATCTATTGTTTTAAATATCGGTAAAAAATTATCCCAATCACACTGTAATTCACCATAATACCATGTTGGAATACCTAATATTAATACATCACACACTTCTAAATCTTTTTTTGTAACATATTCAATGTCATATAATTTGCATAAATTAATTCCAATGAATTTGTGAATTAATTTTGCAATTTTTTCTGTATTTCCAGTATCGCTTCCAAAAAAAATACCAATTTTTTTCATTTATTCTCCTTTCAAAGTAATGTATTATATATTTATATAATATAATCAAATAATATTTTTTATGAAAATAACAGATAAAAAATTTTCAATGTGATGTATCATAAAATATTTTTTTATTATAAGAAAATATATTTATTTATAATAATTAAATTAAATATATATTATTAGTATATTTTATATAATAAAACTATAACGTATTTTAAATAATAGATATTAAACGTAATTTTTTTAAATATGTTAGTTTATTATAATAATATATAGATAAATTAATTAAAATGTTAAAATAGATATGAATAATTCAATTATCTCCATTTTTATTACATATACAAATATAAAATACAATTTATATTTTATTGGCAAAATATATGAAAATACATCTTATGTGGTTTCGTAATGATTTACGTATACATGATAATACCGCATTACATTTTTGTTGTAAAGATCCATTAATCAAAGTACTATCAATTTTTATTTCTACTCCTTCTCAATGGCAAAAACATGACATGTCATTTAAAAAATCAGAATATATTTATAAAAATTTATTAGAATTAAAAAAAAATATGCTTTCATTAGGTATTCCTCTTGATATACATGAATCAATGAATTTTGCAACATCTATTCAATTTATAATACAATTTTGTAAAAAAAATAAAATAACTGATATGTTTTATAATTATGAATATGAAATTAATGAAAAAAAAAGAGATGTATCTATAACTCAATTACTAAATAAAGAAAATATTTTGATACATAGATTTCATGATAGTGTTATATTACCTCCAGATAAAATCTGTACTAAAAATGGAAAAATATATCAATGTTTTTATTTTTTTAAAAAAAATATAATTAATCAATTAAAAGAAACTTCTCTTAAATGTTGGCCTAAACCTAATATAAGAAATAGTATAAAATATACTAAAAAAAAAATACCATTTACTTATAAACGTGAAAAAATTCAAACTAAAATATATCCTATTGGAGAAGAACAGGCTTTAAATCAATTAATTTTTTTTATTGAAAAAAACATAGAAAATTATGAATTAACTTATAATATTCCTTATCTCAATACTACCAGTTTATTATCTGTCTGTTTATCTATCGGAGTTTTATCACCTCGACAATGTTTGTATTTTCTATTTAAAAAAACAATGTTTACATCAAAAAAAAAATATCAATGTAGATGGTTTAATGAATTATTATGGCGTGAGTTTTATAAATATTTATTAATTAATAATCCTCAATTAAGTAAATATGAATCTTTATTAAATTTTGAAAAAAAAATAAAATGGAATAGTAATGAAAATCATTTGTTAGCTTGGAAAAATGGAAAAACTGGTTATCCAATAATTGATGCTGGAATGAGACAATTAAAAGAATACGGTTGGATTCATAATAGAATACGAATGATTTGTGCTTGTTTTTTAGTAAAAAATCTTTTAATAGATTGGAGGATTGGAGAAAAATATTTTATATCAAAATTAATTGATGGAGATTTAGCTATAAATAATGGTAATTGGCAATGGATCGCTTCTGTAGGAATTAATAGCATGCCATATTTTCAAATATTTAATCCAATTAATCAAATTAAAAAATTTGATAGTCAAGGATTATATATAAAAAAATATTTACCTGAATTACGTAAAGTACCACCATCTGATATTTCTATACCTTATAATTGGTCTTATAAAACAGGAAAAAAAATTAATTATCCTATTCCAATAATTGATTATAACGTAACAAAAAAAAAATTCTTGTTTACTATTCTTTCAGCAAAACGTAGTTTTTAAAAAGTGATAATTTAATGAATAATTTTGATTTAGAAAACATTATTAATATAAAATTAAATAGTCATCAATTTGATGATTTTTCGCCAAATGGATTACAAATAGAAGGTGCTAAAAATATAAAAAAAATTGTTTCTGGCGTAAGTATATGTCAAGAATTACTTAACAAAGCTATCGAATTAAAAGCTTCAGCAATTATTGTACATCATGGGTGTTTTTGGAATAAAACAAAACAGGTTATTACAGGAATACAAAAAAAAAGATTAAAAACTCTTATGTTACATAATATTAATTTATACAGTTGGCATTTACCTTTAGATGCACATCCTGAAATTGGTAACAATGCACAAATAGCAAAAAAGTTAAATATTACTATTCAAGGACATTTGTTACCTTATGTACCATGGGGTACATTAAAAAATAATTTATCTGGAAAAGAATTATCAGATGAAATAATAAAACATTACAATCGAGTTCCTTTTCATGAACGCTCTGAGAAAAACTGTAATATTTCTAAATTAGCTTGGTGCAGTGGAAAAGGACAAGGTTTTATGAAAGATATTAATTTATCAAAATTAGATGCTTTTTTGACTGGAGAAATATCAGAAGAAACAATTTACATGGCTAGAGAAAATAATTTACATTTTTATGCAATAGGGCATTATGCTAGCGAAAGAGATGGAATAATAGCATTAGGCGACTGGTTAACTAAAAAATATAATTTAAATATAACGTTTGTTGATATTAATAATCCTATTTAATCATAATAAAAATTTTAAGTTATGCTTATTTTTAAATAAATAATGTATAATTATAGTTAATTATATAAATAATATACATGTAGCTATATTATTAAAAACATAATAATATCATAAATAAACTTAAATAATATAATGTAATTAACTGTAATCAATATTTATTAACATAAAAAATCATTTAATTTCTTCATATTTATACATTACATTATAAATATAAATTATAATTTAATTAATCATAATATCATTTGTATAAATATTATCATACAAAAAATTAAGAGAGTGACATGAATTATAAAAATATATTAATTCCTTTAATTAATGTTTCATGTTTATCAAAAGATAATGAAAATTATATAGAACATATATATAATTTATTTTTATCTAATCCTAACTCCGTTGATATATTATGGAAAAATTTTTTTTTAGATATTTGTAATAAAAAAAAAAAAATGATTATGTATATTACTCCAGTAATAATTCTTATGACACAAAATATATTACTGATAATAATGAAAAAGTAAATCAAACATATCATACTCAAGAAAAACTATCAAAATTAATTAATTTTTTTCGTAAATATGGACATATATTTGCTAAATTAGATCCATTAAATGTTAATATAAACGAAAAAATTACTAATTTTAATAAAAATTTTAATTATTCTAATAATATAATATCAAGTAATGAAGATATTTCTACTGTATTAAAAATGTGTAATAATTCCAAATCTATAAAAAATATACGGAACAAATTTCAAAACATATATTGTAATTATATTGGATTTGAATATATGCATATTACAAATAGTAAAGAAAAAAAATGGTTACAAAATTATATAGAATGTTCAATTTATAAAGAACATTTCAATACAGAAAATAAAATGCATATATTAAATTTATTAACATATGCAGAAGAATTAGAAAAATTTATATCCAATAAATTTCCAGGTACTAAACGATTTTCTTTAGAAGGTGCTGAAACTCTAATTCCTATGTTACATGAAGCAATGTACTATGCAGGGAATCTAAATGTTTCTAAAATAATATGTTCAATGGCTCATCGTGGTAGATTAAACGTATTAGTTAATATATTTGGGAAAAAAGAACGATATTTATTTAAAGAATTTTCTAATCTATATTATGATAAAAACAAAAGCGGAGATGTTAAATATCATTTAGGTTATCAAAATACAATAAATGTTAATAATAATATAATTGATATTATATTAAAATGTAACCCTTCTCATTTAGAAATCATAAATTCAGTAGTTATTGGTTCTGCACGCGCCCATATAGATCTTATGGAGATAAAAAATTCCAATAAAATATTACCAATTATTATTCATGGAGACGCCGCTATTACGGGACAAGGTATAGTTCAAGAGACATTAAATATGTCACAAGTTCAGGGTTATGAAGTAGGTGGTACTATACATATAGTCATTAATAATCAAATTGGTTTTACCACTTCTCAAAAAAAATATTTACAATCAAGTCGTTATTGTACTGATATAGCTAAAATGATTGATTCTCCTATATTTCATGTAAATGCTGACTATCCAGAATGTGCTATACTAATAATAAAAATGGCTTTAAATTTTCGTTTTTTATTTAAAAAAGATGTATTTATAGATTTTGTTTGTTACAGAAGACATGGCCATAATGAAGTTGATGATCCTTCAGTTACACAACCTATTCTTTATCAAAAAATTAAAAAACATACTCCTGTTCCAAAAGTTTATAATGACTATTTGGTCATGAACAAAATAGTTATGCCAGACTACATAGAAAAAATAAAAAGTAGAAATAAAAATAAATTAGAAAAGGAATATGAATATTCCACAAAAACAAAAATGTATTATGATAATACAAACGAAATTTATAATAATATTACTTGTACTCAACAACTAATTGATTTTAAAAAAATTAAAAAAATTGCTAGTGAAATTAATACAATTCCACATGAAATTAATGTACATCCTTTAGTAAAAAAAATTTATGATAATAGATACAATATGGCTCTTAATAAAATTCCATGGGATTGGGGAGCTGCAGAAAATTTAGCATATGCTACTTTAGTTAGTCAAGGTATTTCATGCCGTCTTTCTGGAGAAGATATTAGTCGTGGTACATTTTTTCATCGTCATGCAATAATTCACGATCAAAAAAATGGGTCTATATATATACCTATACAACATATCCAAAATAAAAAAGGAAAATTTTATATTTGGGATTCTGTACTATCAGAAGAATCAGTCTTAGCTTTTGAATATGGTTATTCAACCACTAATAATTCCATGTTAACAGTATGGGAAGCTCAATTTGGTGATTTTTCGAATGTAGCTCAGGTCGTCATAGATCAATTTATAAGTTCAGGTGAACAAAAATGGGGTTATAAATGTGGGTTAGTAATGTTATTACCACATGGATATGAAGGTCAAGGTCCTGAACATTCTTCAGCTCGATTAGAACGTTATCTACAATTGTCCGCAGAAAACAATATACAAATATGTATACCTACTACAGCAGCACAAATATATCACCTATTACGTAGACAAGCATTTCAAATTAATAAAACACCATTAATTATTATGTCTCCAAAATCAAATTTACGAAACCCTTTAACTTTTTCTAGTTTCGAAAATATTATAAATGGAAAATTTACAGAAATTATAGATGAAATAGATGACATAGAGATGTCAGAATTAAAGCGTATTATATTTTGTTCAGGAAAAATATATTACGATTTATTAGAGAAACGTCGAGAAATTAAAAAAAAATATGTTGTAATTTTACGTCTTGAACAATTGTATCCATTTCCTAAATCATTAATATTACAAATATTAAAAAAATATTCTCATATATCTGATTTTATATGGTGTCAAGAAGAACCAATTAATCAAGGAGCATGGAATTATGTTCAACATTACTTTCGTAATATATTAGCTATAAATTCATCTTTAAAATATATCGGAAGAAAAGCGTCTGCTTCACCAGCTGTAGGAAATTTACACTCTCATAAAAAACAGCAACAAAAAATAATAAATGATGCGTTAAATATATATTCATAAAAAGGATAAAAAAATGAACAGTGTAAATATTCTAACTCCAAATTTACCAGAATCTGTCAAGACAGCAACAATTATTGTATGGCACAAAAAAATAGGTGATTTTATTAAAAAAGATGAAATTTTAGTAGAAATAGAAACTGATAAAATTATACTTGAAGTACCTGCTATATCTGATGGTATATTATATTCAATATTAGAAAAAACGGGAAATATAGTAAATTCTCAACAAATTTTAGGAACTATGACTACTGTTGCAAATAATACTCACAACAATCCTGAAAAAAAATCAGAAAAAATTATTAATGATATTAGTCAAAATATGTTACAAAGAAATGTAAACAATAATTTTAGCCCAACAGTCAGACGTTTATTATCATCCAACAATATGAAAACAGATAATATTCAAGGTACTGGTATAAATCATAGAATTACTAAACAAGATATTGAAAAAACTCTTGATCAAACAAATAATACTCATGAAAAAAATATAAATAATCAGCAACAAACAAAACATTTGCTACAAAGAAATAAAACTAGAATTAAAATGACACATATAAGAAAATGCATAGCTGATAGATTAGTACATGTAAAACGTAATACAGCTATGTTAACTACTTTTAATGAAGTTAATATGCAACAAATTGTAAAATTAAGAAAAAAATATGGACAATCTTTTCAAGAAAGACATAGTATTAAACTTGGATTAATGTCTTTTTATGTAAAAGCTGTTGTGGAAGGATTAAAACGTATTCCAGAAATTAATACTTCAGTTGATAATGAAGATATTATATATTATAACTATTTTGACATTAACGTTGCTATTTCTACTCCTAAAGGTTTAGTAACACCAGTTATAAGAAATGCTAATTTAATGAGTATGGCTGATATTGAAAAAAAAATTAAAAAATTTGCTACAAAAGCAAAATTATCTCAATTAAGTATATCAGATTTAATTGGAGGAAACTTTACTATTACGAATGGAGGTGTATTCGGTTCATTATTATCAACCCCTATTATTAATCCACCTCAAACAGCAATATTAGGTATACATAATATTCATGATCGACCTATTGCTATAAATAATGAAGTATGTATACGTCCTATGATGTATATTGCTTTATCTTATGACCACCGTATTATAGATGGAAAAGAAGCTATTAGTTTTTTATTGGTTGTTAAAAACATATTAGAAGATTTTAATCGTATCATATTGGACATATAATTGATTATATTTATACAAATAATAAATATTACATATTATGGTGCTATGTTAAATCTTAGCACCACCTGTTATAAAACATTATACTCATATTCTTAATGACTACTAATAACTCTTGTCTATTATTAAAATAGAATTATATATTATATAATTATTTTTTGCTAATATATTAAATAAAACTTATATATAATAAAAAATATAACTTTTTTGTTTAAAGTTAATTTTATAACTTTAATAACTTTAATAAACAAAAAAAATTGTCTTTAATAATTATTTATTTCATAATATTTTTATGTTTATAGTTTATTAAATTCAACATGAATGATTTTAACTTAAATAGAAAAATGTAATTAATTAAATATTTTATATACTTTTAAAATAATATTATTTAAATAAAATTTTATAAATAAGGTTATCTAAAATAATTAATTGTTATATTTTCAATAATGATTTTTAATTTGATATTTAATATTATTATTAAAACATTATATAAATTATATATTACATTATGTTGATCATAAAAATAGTTAATATTAATCGAATTATCTTAGATTATTATTTTATAATGTAACAAATTTATTTTATATATATATAAACACATAATAAGTGTATTATATAAATAATTACAAACTGTATGTATTTTTTATAAATTTAAAATTATTACATATATTAATATATATACATATTCAAGAACTATTTTCACTATTTATCTTACAAATAATAATAAATTAAACTAATAACATAATAAAAAATATATGGCATAATACTAATGAATCATAAATTAATTTTAATTAGACATGGTGAAAGTGAATGGAATCGATTAAATAAATTTACTGGTTGGACAGATATAGATTTATCAAAGAATGGAAAAAAAGAAGCTATAGATGCTGCAAAACTTCTGTTATTAAATAAAATTACAGTTGATTTAGCATATACATCAATGCTTAAAAGATCAATTCACACATTATGGTATATTTTAAAATATTTAGATCGTTCTTGGATTCCTGTAAAAAAATCTTGGAATTTAAATGAAAGACACTATGGTGCTTTACAAGGATTAAACAAATTAGATACAATAAAAGAATATGGAGCAGAACAAGTACAAAAATGGAGAAGAAGTTTTGATGAAACTCCACCTAAACTCACTCCCTCTGATATACGTTGTCCAGGAAATGATATACGTTATAGTAATGTAGAAATAGATAAATTACCAATGTCTGAAAGTTTGGAGTCAACGATTAATAGAGTAGTCGATTATTGGAAAATAGATATTTTACCTAATTTTAAAAAAAATAAAAAAATTATTATTGTTGCCCATGGAAATTCATTACGTGCTTTAATAAAATATTTAAATAAAATTAATAACAACGATATAGTAAAATTAGATATACCTACAGGAACACCAATAATATATGAATTTAACAAAAAATTTGTTCCAATTAAATATTTTTATTTAAAAGATATTTAACTGAAAAAATATAAATTTTTTTAATAAATAAAAAATGGAAGTAACATGATAAAAAAAATAGGAGTACTAACTAGCGGGGGGGATGCTCCTGGTATGAACGCAGCTATTAGAAGTATTGTTAAAATGGGTTTAAAAAAAGAACTAAAAATATTTGGTATATTTAATGGATTTTTAGGTTTATATGAAAATCGCATTCATGAATTAAATCAATATAGTGTATCAAATATTATTAATAAAGGAGGAACATTTTTAGGATCAGCTAGGTTTCCTAAATTCAAAAATAAAAAAATTAGAAAAATAGCTGTTAATAATTTAACAAAACAAGGGATTGATAGTTTAATAGTGATTGGTGGTGATGGTTCATACATTGGAGCAAAATTACTAACAGAAATGGGATTACCATGTATTAGTTTACCAGGTACTATTGATAACGATGTTGTAGGCACAGATTATACAATAGGATATTTCACAGCATTACAAACTATTGTAGACGCAATTGATAGATTACGTGATACATCTTTATCACATCAACGTATTTCTATTATAGAAGTTATGGGTAGATATTGTGGAGATTTAACATTATCTTCTGCTATTGCTGGAGGATGTGACGTTATTATACTACCAGAAGTTACATATAATAAAAAAGAGTTGTTATATACCATTAAAAATAATATAAAATTAGGGAAAAAACATGCAATAATAATTATAACAGAACATATTTGTGATGTAAAAGAACTAGCAAAATATATCGAACATGGAACAAAAAAAGAAACAAGAGCGACTATTTTGGGTCACATACAAAGAGGAGGATCACCTGTAGCTTATGATAGAATATTAGCATCTAGAATGGGGGCATATTCAATAGAATTATTGTTACAAGGATGTCAAGGTCGCTGTATAGGTTTAAAAAATGAAAATTTGGTACATAATGATATTCATTATGCACTAAAAAATATGAAACGTTCTTTTAAACAAGATTGGTTCAATGTTGCTAATAATCTTGCTTAATAAATTATATTTCTCTTAAAAACTTTATATTTATTAAAATAAAAAAAATTAAAAAATATTTCTTGAAAAAATAAAGATAATATTTTTAATAATTTTTAATTATATTAATAATTTTAGAAAAACGTTTATAATCTAAGGAAGCTCCTCCTATTAAAACTCCATCTACATCAGGTTGTGATATCAATGAATATATATTATTTTCATCAACGGATCCTCCATACTGTACAAACGTATTTTTCCAGTTAATATTATTATGCTGATTAATATAATTTTTTATAAAATTATGGACTGTTTGAATATAGTTAAGAGAAGCAACCTGACCGGTACCAATAGACCAAATTGGTTCATACGCAATAATAGAATTTTCAAATGCCTGAGATCCTAATAAATTTAAAATATCATTTAATTGTTTTTGACACACTAACTGCGTTTGTCCTAATTTTTTTTCTTTTTCGTTTTCACCAATACATAATATAGGAATTAAATTAGCATCTTTAACTAATTTAAATTTTTTAGCAATTATATTATTATTTTCTTTATGATACATACGACGTTCTGAATGTCCTATTATAACATAACGTACTCCAATATCTTGCAACATGTTAACAGAAATTTCTCCTGTAAAGGAACCATACAAATTAACATCCACATTTTGAGCGCACATAAAAATATTTTTTTGATTAATAATAGAATTAGCTAAATGTATATACATAATTGGAAATGCCATTACTACTAACGTATTTAATTCTTCTTCTTTATTAAAATAAAATTGATTTAATAATGTTAAAAACTTAATAATAGATTTTTTATTACCGTTTAATTTCCAATTAGCTATAATAATTTTTTTTCTCATAGTATAAATATTATCTCTTGATTATTATGATATAATCTGTAATATAAAACAACTAAGTTAATATCTATAATGAATAAAAGAAACTTAGTTGTTTAATATAAAAATAAATAATTCATTATTTATAACGTAATTTAAAATAATTATAAATTTATTCGATTACGTAATCTCTTTCCAGCTCTAAAAAAAGGTACATATTTTTCTTCTAACATTAATAGGTTACCTGTTTTAGGATTTCTTCCTGTTCTAGTAGATCTATAATTTATAAAAAAACAACCAAATCCTCTAATATCTACTTTTTTACCTTTTTTTAAAGAAAAAACTATATGTTCTAAAATTTCTTTTATAGCTGTTTTAATAATTTTTTTAGGAATATAATGAATAATTTTAGAAATTTTTTTTATTAATTCCGATGTAGTCATAAAACCTCTAGTAAATATTTTATTTAAAATAATAACAAACTAGAAGTTTAACAAATTATGGGTAATATATCTAAATAATTATTCTACATTTTGAGCTGCTTTAAATGCTTCAACCATAGTATTA